>CACYNZ010000006.1 GCA_902775835.1 uncultured Eubacteriales bacterium
CGTGGTGGCCGGCGTCGGCCTGGATACCATGGTCTACACCATTTTCATCTACCTCTTCACGGCCGTATCCGCCGGCGGGGCGGTGGTGGTGAGCCAGTATATCGGCAGCAGAAACCGGGACCAAGCGGAGCTGGCCGCGTCCCAGATTTTCCATATGTCAGGCCTTCTGTCCCTGACATGCATGGTCCTGATGCTGCTTTTCGGATCCTCGCTTCTTGAGGCCATGTACCCGGAAACGGAAACGGCCACCATGGAAGCCTGCAAGACGTATATGTGGATTGTAGCCCTGTCCTTCCCGGCAAACGCGGTGTACAACGCCGGCGCGGCCATCTACCGCTCCATGGGCGAAACGAAGATCACCATGTGGGTATCGCTTCTGGCCAATCTTGTCAACGTGGCCGGAAACGCCGTCGGCATCTTTGTGCTCAGGGCCGGGGCGGCCGGCGTGGCCTGGCCCACGACCCTTTCCTGGTATGTGGCCGCGTTCATCATGACATGGCTCTGCGTCCATCCGCGGCATAAGGACCAGATCCGCATCCGTGCCCGGCACGTGTTCCGGCTGGACATGCCCATGGCCAGACGGATTCTGAATGTCGCTGTGCCCAACTCCATTGAAAACACGCTCTTCCAGGCCGCCAAGGTAGTGCTCGGCATGCTGGTGGCCACCTTCGGCACCTCCCAGATCGCCGCCAATACGACGGGGCAGACCTTCTGGTCGCTTGCCGCCTGCATGAGCGTTTCCCTGGGCACCGTCTTTATCACCGTCATCGGCCAGTGCACCGGCTCGGGCGACCGGGAGGCCGCCGAGTGGTATATGCGGAAGCTGATGAAGCTCTCCGTTGCGCTGGCCGTGGTATGGAATATCATGGTCATGATCCTGACGCCCCTGCTGCTGCCGCTCTATGACCTTTCGGCGGAAACCAAGCGTCTGATCCTGATCATTGTGGCCATCCACAATCTGTTTTCCGCTCTGGTGCAGCCCTTTTCCGGGCCGCTGTCCTCGGGCCTGCGCGCGGCGGGCGATGTGAAGTTCACCATGTGGGCATCCCTTTTCGCCACGGTGGTGTGCAGAACCTTCCTGTCCTTCCTGCTGGCCAAGTGGATGGGCATGGGCGTGATCGGCATCACCCTGGCCATGGTGCTGGACTGGTGCATCAAAGCCGTGCTCGACATTGTCCGCTTCCGCAGCGGCAAATGGGCTGAACACCGCATCATCTGAAGCGCAAACATCAAACTGCATCCTGAAACGCCTGATGCATTCCAGGATGCCGTTTTCCTGTCCATCTTTTTCTTCACTTTCCGGATCAGGAATCCAGGCTCACACCCTCCGGCGCGTGGACCCGGACCATGTCCGCACCGTTTCGGCGCTCCGCCTCCACCGACAATATGCCGTGCGGGGTCGGGCACTCACACCGGATCCATTCCAGACCCCCCAGGGCCGGTTTCACAGAGACCCGGCTGAACCCGGGCTCCAGCACCCGGATTCCGGCCACATGTTCCGTGAGAAAAGGCACCGGGCTGGCCGCCCAGCCATGGCACAGGCTGTGGCGGAACATGACATAGCAGGCCCTTCCGAAGTCCCCGTGTATATCCTTCTTCCCGGGCACTGGCATCCCGTCAATGGGGAACGCGTTCTCCATCCAGCTGATATCAAAGTCCTCCCAGAAGGACGTGGCTCCCATCTTCAGCATACCGCCCCAGTACTCACGGATACAGTCCAATGCTTCCTTTATCCGGTTTCCCCGGGCCATGGCGCCCAGGGTAAAGCATGACAGGAAGGAAGAAAACCCGGCGGCGCCTCCGCGGGCCAGCATCTCCGCCATCTCACCCGCGTCCCTCAGGCCGCTCAGGGCCAGCAGCGCGTCCGCCTGCTTGTAGCCGGACAGCTCCGGCACATGCCGGCGCAGCAGCTGTTCCGTCTCCCGGCAGCGCCGCGCGGCTATATCCTCTCCCAGAAACATAAACAGCTTTGATGCGCACTGCATGGCCAGGATCATCAGCCCCTGAAGGCCCGCGTGCACCGCTTTCGGATTTTCGCTGGACGGCCAGTCCAGATACCGCCCGCTCACCAGATTCTCCCGGCCGTCCATGGCCACGGCATCCCAGACCAGCCGGATCTGATTCAGCAGGATTTCCCGCTGCTTTTCCAGCCATGCCCGGTCGCCGGTGAACATGAACCAGTCACAGACTTCCATGATCCACCACAGGGTATAGGAGCTCAGTCCGTTCATCCACTGTCCCCGGGGCGTCTGGCTAAGTACCAGAGCCAGGGAATCCGGCACAATCGGATGGGCGCCGAACACCGCCGCAATGGTCCGGATTTCCGTGCCCATGTCGCCGGCCCATACAAGGCGGTCCCGCTTGATGCCGTCCCAGAGGTATTCCTGCATGTTCAGCTGCACCGTCCAGGCCGCCGTGTCATAAATGCGGTTCAGCAGGGGATCACTGCATGTAAAGTGTCCCAGCCAGGGCAGGTCCCGGAAAATGAGCACGCCCTGCACTCCCACAAGCGTCAGTGTGGTATCCGGGCTGAGCAGCTCCAGATGTACAAATCTGAAACCGGTTTCATTGGTTTCCGGAGCGCTGTAGTTCGGCAGGCGCAGCACCATGTCCCGTGGAGCGTGGTTATTGGTGGTATTCTTTTCCCGGTATTCCGCCAGGGTTTCACTGACGGACTCCCCGAACCGCACGCGCACTTCGGCCAGATTGTTTCCCCAGTCCGCGTCCTCCCCGGCATGCCGCACCGTAAACACCTGAATGCGGATCGACCCGTTGATCTCCATGCCGAAGTCCAGCAGAACAGACGCGTGCGCGCCGTCCGCCGCATTTCGCAGCACAGTTGTGCATTTGGCGGACAGTGCCACCTGGGAGACCACGGGCTGCAGGAGCTGTTCCGCTCCCTGCACGTCCCCTTCTGACTGCAGAAGACGCACAGGCGTCAGGTATCTGCGGGTTCTGGGATCGGTGTCCGTCGGCTTCAGACGGCCAAATACAGAAAAAGCGTCTCGCATATGAATAGATATCCTTCCTCCGGGCACTCAGCGCATTACGTGCATCCTTTCCAGTTCCCTGCCGGTGCGGTCCATGACCAGGCGTACGCCGTGGGGCACCTGAGCCAGCACCTTCTGATTTCTGAGCACGGTCAGGCCCTCCCTGCTCCGCACGGCCTGCCAGAGATCCTTCCCCAGCTTCTGGCTGAACACGCTGGTGGAACCGTCCGGAGCAGAGCAGCATGCCATGTACCTGCCCTCGATATGAACGCCGTACAGAAGCGCGATAAATTCCAGCGCGCTCAGACAGGTGGGCCCGTACAGGTCCGGGCCTGTTCCGGGTCTGCTGCTCACCGGGCTGTACTGCTGCGTCAGCTTCTCCGCTGTCTTCAGATGATTCACCCACGCCATGCCCAGCCCGGCCAGTTCCCTGTGGAAACCGTAATTCTGAAGGGCCCGGATGCACCGCTGCCAGGTCAGCCCCTGGCTCGGTCCGGACCAGTTGTTCTCCGGAATATCCCGGAACCAGGGATCATTCACGGCAATGGCCGGCAGCGGAACCGGCGTGCAGAACTCTTCCGGGTTCATCAGATGCCGGCGCACAAACGTTTCCGCCATAGGCTGCGAAAAAACGCCATAGTACATGCACCGGAGATTCACGTGGCTCAGACAGTCCAGTCTCCGGCCATTACTGTCCTTCTCAAAGCAGGCGCCACGCGCTTCATCCCACAGATTCCTTTCCATGGCCGAGCGCACATCCCCGGAGGCCTTCCGCCACGTCTGCGCTTCCCCCGTCCCGAGTATGTCCGAGATGGCCGCCATGGTATCCCGGCACGCACAGCTCCAGCCCATCATCTCCATGCTCGTCCAGGGCATGGACCGGCCCGTGCTTTCCGGCGGAAACTCTCCGCCGAAGCAGCCGTCGCGCCCGCCGTTTTCCAGAAGCAGTGAAAGATTGTCCTCGCCGGTATCCCAGCAGCACCACCGGTACAGACAGCCATTTTCCCCGCTGCGGAAGCGCCAGAGATAATCATCAAAATCCTTCAGGGCATGAAACAGCATGCTCAGATATTCCCGGTCCTCCCCGATCATCCAGTACATGTCCAGGGCCGGTCCGGGAAAGCAGAAGCCCTGGAACCAGTCATAGGCAGCGCACAGCCCCTTGCCGTCTGTCTGGAAAATCATGCCGGGCATGCGTCCGTCCCGGCGCTGGTACTGCATGAAAGCGAGAATATTGTTCAGTCCGGTTTCCGGATCCCGGGCCGCATACATGGCACCGCCCATGGGCTGGGTTTCCAGCCACAGATTGCCATACCCTCCGCCTTCCCGCAGAAAGGGCTTTCCGTTGAGAACGCACCGGTTGACACCGCAGGCGGACTCAGCCTTCCGGTACAGCCGCTCCAGCGCGGCATCATCTGTTTCAAAGCTCACCCTGTTGTCGGGAAGGGCATAGTGGCGCGCGTCGAACGGTCCGTACATGGTTCTCGCTCCCTCTCTGCTGACATGCACCGCAGACTTTCCTGCTGCTTTCATTATACGGTTTCCCGCCCGGAGCCGCAATTCGCCTGTGTATCACGAAAACAGCCTTCCGGCGATTCAGGCCGGAAGGCTGCTTTCGTTCATGTCAAGGCGTTTCATTTTTTGTTTTCATGCGCTTCACTGCTCCTGACACTCCTTGATACGGGGAACATGGAGAGATGGCATCTATTTCTGTGATTTTTTTCGTTTTATCAGACCCTGCCCGGCAGCGTCAGAGTCTGCCGTTCAGAATCGCCTTCAGCAGGGCGCCATTGTTGAAAATCGCGGCCAATTGACTCTGCTGGACCAGCTCATTCACCGGCTCCACCTGCACCACGGTCTGTACCAAGGGCAGCAGGGCAAACAGGGCAAAGCAGATCACCGCGCCGCGCAGAAGCCCGAACACTCCGCCTGCCAGCGCGTCCAGCTGCTTGAGCACCGGGAAGCGGAACACGGCACGGAGCACGCCACCGGCCAGTGACAGAAGCAGATACAGCACGGCAAAGCACACAAGAAAGCTCAGTATGTTCATGAAGGCCCCAAGAATGGTCTGGCTCACATAGCTGGAAATGGACGCCGAGGCCCCGTACACATGCTGGGCCAGGTTTTCACGCAGAAGTGAGCTCAGCGGTTCGGGCAGATTGACCTTGGCAACCACATCCGTAATGGTCTGTGCCGTCAGGCTGCCCGCGTTCTGCACAGAAACCTCCAGATCGCCGACCCGGCTGGCCGCATCGGTAAAGTTCAGGAGCCAGCGCTGTATATCCGCATTTCCTGAAATCCATTCCACCACCCTGGGATACAGGACAAAGGAAAGCCCGAAAGAGAGCAGGCAGCCGCCGGTATTGAGCACCGAGCTCACGAATCCCCGGTACAGGCCGAACAGCAGGCTCACCCCGAGAATGCCCAGGATCACATAGTCCACAACGTTCATCTGTAAGCTCACTTTCCGCTTTCAGCGCTTTTTCTTCTCGCCTCGGTCAGGATCGGGTCATGGTCCCCGCCCGGCGCATACAGCGCATTGATCTCATCAATCTCTGCCGTGCGCAGCGGCGGATTGCACCAGGTGCACCGGGTCAGGCCCGCAAACCCTTCGGATTCCAGCTCGCCATAGGTGAAGGCCGTGAAATGTACACCCTTGGCACTGTTGCATGTTTCGCTGGAATGGTAGTATTTTCCGCCCTTGGGATTATAGTAAAGGGTTTCATCCGCGTCGGGATAGGCAATCTGACGGCCCTGCCAGTCCTCCCAGATCAGGAACTTCTGATTGTTCTTCTTGTGCTTCCAGATCCATTCAATGTTGTATCCGTCCGGCGTCTTTCTGCGCTGAACCCGGATGCATCCGTGACTGGCCTTGGTGCCCAGTCTCGGCTCAAAGGTACCGAAATACTTGGTGCCGTCCCTGGCCAGGGTATAGGGCACCTGGTGCATCATGTCCCCGCCGTTGTAGCGGATGGCCATCTGCACATACATGCCGTCATCCTCATACCCGCCCACCGCGGGCACCAGCAGCAGGAAGGCGCCGGAGCGCGTTTCATTGTACGGCTGCTTTTCATTGGCGTGCCCGGTGGATACCAGAAGCTCGTCCATGAGATGTCCATTCTGGAAGATATAGATACGCTGGGTCAGCTTGTCCACCACATAGCCGATCTCCTGATCCGGCACCACCGTTTTCAGGTAGCTGGTAGGTACATAGCCCTGCACAAGCATGTTCCATGCCTTCACCTTGCTGTCATGAAAGGACGAGGAATAGCATTCGATCTTTGTCCATTCCTCACCGGGTTCCAGGATGCGCACGCCCTGGCTCACCATGGTCACCACGCCCACGCCCTCACTGTTCTCGTCCGGCTCCGAGCGGATGACCACCTGCATTTTCTGAGCATTCTTCTTGCCGTTGTCCAGCACCGTGATGGGTTCAATGATCGCCGCCCAGACCGCTGCCTCATCGGTGATATCCATGGGCGTGGTCCAGTAATTGGTCTCGCCCTCCATGGGCGCGTAGGGACTGGTGGTGCTCGGCGTGAACACGCCGCTGTCCTGCACATTCTGTGCCGCTTCCTCCTGGGGCATGTCCTCGCCGTCCTGTGCCGGCATTTCCACATACTCCTCCCCGCCGAGGACCACTTCTTCGTCCAGCACCACATCCGTGCTTTCCGTATTTTCCACATGAGACGCCTGGACCACCGGCGCTTCTTCCGGGAACAGGAACTCAAAGGCGGCTGCGGTCGAAGCCGTGCCGGTATCATCCCTCAGCACAGCTCTGCCTGTGCCCGCGCCCTGCACCCCGCCGGCTTCCACCGCCAGCGTCTGCTGTCCGGCCGGACAGTCATAGACCCGCTCATCCACTCCGCCGTTTTCCGCCTCAAGACGTACCGTCACCTGTCCCGGACAGGACGCGAAAAAGGCCAGTTCCAGCACCGCGTCCCGCATCTGCGCGGATGCGTTGAGCAGCATGGGCATCACCGGCCCGATATGCACCGGCGTCACCGCCTGGGCGTCCTGCATGCGAAGCAGCACATATCCGTCCCCTTCCGGGGCGACTACACCCTGGTCCGTGCCGTTCCAGTACAGGCTGTTCATTCCGCTTTCAGCCGCATACTCCCAGGCAATCACGGAAAGAATCTCCGTACCCTCGGCATCCCGGCTCAGCAAAATGTCCGCCCTGCCCGCATACGGCGCATGGAACACAATCTCCACCGCGTTTCCGGGACGAATGGTTCCGTTAATCTCTTCCAGATAGAGCGTATCCTCGGAAAAGACGGGCACAGCAGTCACGATCAGTATCAGCAGAAGCAGTATTGCAACAGTTCTTTTCATTGGTCACCCTCGTTACTTTCCTTGGTCAGCAGTCCGCCCAGCTCACGTCCGGACATGACCCGCTGCCACATTCCCTCTCCGGAAAACAGGTTTTCCCGGTCCAGGAGAATTCCCCGCATGCCGGCACGCTCTCCGGCCTGCACATCCAGCGGCCGGTCTCCCACCATCCGGCAGCTGCCGGGGCACAGACCATGCCGCCTGAGAAGATACCGGATGCCTGACGGATCCGGTTTGCGCGGAAAGGCATCCTCATGCGTCACCCATCCGCTGAACATGGGCAGAAGCCCAAAGCGCCCGAGCATATCCAGAGCGCCCCGGTTCCGGTGCGTCACCAGAAAATGCCGGGTACCGCGCGCATGCAGCTGCCGGAGCACCTCCGGGATATATTCCACCGGCCCCGCAAAGGGCATGAGCCGGGCTTCCTCCAGGCGGAACATGCGCACCACCTCATCCGCAGTGCGTCCGCACCGCCGGCTCACCTCCAGCGCGCAGACGCTGAGGCTGTCCTTCATAAGATGAAGCAGTTCTATGCGGTCGCATGTCACTCCGAACCGCGCTGCGGTCCGTTCCATGGCTTCCGCCATCACCGGGTACGTGTCCATCAGTGTGCCGTCATAGTCCCAGAAGACAGCCCGGATGCCTTCAGGCGTGTTCTCAGCAGCCGGATTTCCCGTGCGTATCCCTCCAGTTCATTGGGCGTTTCCAGGATCATGGGCAGATCCCGGACCGCCGGACAGGCCATGAAGCGCACCAGCGCTTCCACGCCCAGCGTACCCTCGCCGATCTTCTCGTGCCGGTCCTTCCGGCTGCCCATGGGATTCTTGGTGTCATTCACGTGCACGGCCCGGAGCTTTCCCAGACCGATCACGCGGTCAAATGTTTCCATCACGTCGTCCAGATGCTCCCGGATATCATAGCCCGCGTCATACACATGGCATGTATCCATGCATACAAACACCTGGTCCGGCCTGTTCACCCCGCCCAGGATATCCCGAAGCTCCTCAAACCGGCCGCCCACTTCACTGCCCTTGCCCGCCATGGTCTCCAGCAGCACCGGGGTATGCACTTCCCCGTCCAGCAGCTGATTCAGGGCATCCGTGATCTGGGCAATCCCGGTTTCCACGCCCTGTCCGGTATGACTGCCCGGATGAAAATTGTACAGGGCGCCCGGCACCTGTTCCAGGCGGTTCAGGTCATCCTGCATGGTGCGCAGGGCAAACGAGCGGATTTCCGGGCGCGCCGAGCACAGGTTCAGGGTATACGGCGCGTGCGCCACCACCGCGGTCAGGTCCTGCCGGACCGCGAGCTCCCTGTAGCGCTCCAGGTCCTCCGCGTCCCATGCCCGGGCATTCCCGCCCCTGGGATTGCGGGTGAAAAACTGGAACGTATTCGCGCCGATCCGCCCGGCATCCCCGGCCATGGCCGCAAACCCGCCGGAAGAGGACAGATGACAGCCCAGACGGATCATGGGGCCTGAGCCTGCACTTCCGTACTGGGATGCATTTCCTCAAACGTGTTGTAGTGGTCCTCCGTATAGAAAACCAGCCCGTCATTGGAAAAGACGATGCGGTAGGCATTCCGCTTGCCCCCGGTGTAATAGCAGTCGCACTCATAGTATACGCGGCCGCTCTTGCGCGGGAGTATGCCCTCATAGTTTCCGAAGCGGTCGCCGCCGATGGAATACCCCGGCGCCACATCGGACAGATAGTTGTACCGGCTGTCCCAGCCCAGTGCCTGGGCTTCCTTCTTGGTGATGAAGTTGTCCGGAAGGCAGCCGTTGGCAAAGATATAGTCCGCGATGGACTGCGGGTCCGTGATGGGACCTTCCGGCACCGGGGACGGCGTCACCTCGTTCACCGCCGGGGCCGGTGTGACCGTAGGCGCGGGCGAGGCCGTGTTCTTCTTTTTCTTCTTGCTCTTGGCCATCAGGACAATTGCCGTCTGAGGCCCGTCGGCCAGCGCGCTTCCCGCGGTCTCCGCCCAGAGGCCCGTGCAGACCGCAAGAAGACAGAGCACCGCAAGAATTCGAGTCAGAATCTTCATGTTGAATCTCCTCCGCTCACTTATGGTATCGTTCACCGGATGAAATTTTCATGGCCCGGTAAATCTGTTCCAGAATCATGACCCGCGCCAGCTGATGCGGAAAGGTCATGCGTCCCATGCACAGTTCTTCGTTCGCCCGTGCCCGGACTTCGCCGGACAGCCCCAGGGACCCGCCGATCACGAACACGATTTCCGACTGTCCCCGCACCTGCAGGTCCTCCAGATGGCGCGCAAAACTCTCCGAATCCATCTGTTTTCCCTCCAGGGTCAGCGCGATGACATAATCCCCGCCGTGGATTTTCTCCAGCAGCCGCTCGCCTTCCCGGCGGCGGATCTGGTTTTCGTCCACGCCCGGCTTTTCCGGCAGGTCCGGCACTTCCGTTTCCCGGATCCGTCCGAACCGGCTCAGCCGCTTCAGATATTCATCCGCCATCTCCCGGTAAGGCTTTTCCTTCATTTTTCCCACACAAAGCACCGTGGCGTTCATCCTGTCCTCCGCCTGCGCATTTTCCGTCCCAGACGGCCTTTTCCGCCATCCGGCTCACCTTTCATTATATGGACTTCCCACGGCAGGGTCAAGGTGATCTGAATTTGTTTATGAATTCTTTACAAAATTTGTTACGAAAGTATGTTTCTTTTGTTGACATATTGGGTCAATTCCTCTACAATGTAGGCGTGAATTTATGTATGAATGTGGAGGCGCGGGTATGGTACGGAAACAGATGCGGAGAAACCTGATGACGGCAGTGATCCTGCTGCTGGTCATGGTTTGTTTCTGTGCGCAGGCTGCACAGTCCTTTCCCTTTACCACGGTTACGACCGTAAGCGTCAATATGCGCAGAACTGCTTCCTCCACCGGCACGGTCCTGGATCGTCTGAAGGAGGGCGAGTCCGTCACCGTCACCGGAGAGAGCGGAAACTATTACAAGGTGAGCTATGGCAACCGCACCGGGTATATCCTGAAGACCTATCTGTCCACGGATCCCGCCGTGATTCAGACCCCGGTGCCCACCGAGCAGCCCACCGCTTCTTCCTATCCCTATGAGACGGTGGCCACCGAGAAGGTGAACCTGCGTGAGAAGGCTTCCAAGAACAGTGATATTCTCGGGCATATTCCCCAGGGCGACACGGTCACCGTGCATTCCGCCACCTCTTCCTGGGCCAAGGTCACCTGGAAGGACAGGGAAGGCTATGTAAGCACCGAGTTCCTGGTCATGAAGAAAATCGTGAAGCCGACACCCACCCCGAAGCCCACGGCCAAGGCTTCCACCGGCCTGGATCTGTCCGGCAACGCCAATGCCTACAGTCTGCTGACCCCCGGAAGCGTCGGCAATGACGTGCTCGCCCTCCAGGAAGCCCTGAAGGAGCTCGGATTCTATACCGGAAACGCCACCGGAAGCTATGACAGCGCCACGGAAAAGGCCGTCATCGCGTTCCAGAAGAAGAACAAGTATCCCGAAACCGGACTCATGGATCCCAACATCATGGCCTTCCTCTTCAGCGGCAAGCCGCTCAACAGCAAGGGCGAAAAAACCAGCGTCAGCATCCTGGCCCCCGTGGACGGCGTCACCGTCCGCGCCGGCAACCGGGGCGAGCTGGTCAGCAGGATCCAGGTACGTCTCTACGGCCTGGGATACTATAAAGGAGAAATCACCGGCACTTATGATGCGGCGACCCGCAGCGCCGTCAAGGCCTTCCAGAAGGCCAACGGCCTGAACGCCGACGCACTGGCCGGCGTCGATACCCAGGCACTGCTTTTCTCGGACGAAGCCCTGGCCGCCGGACAGACTCCGGCACCCACGGCTTCGCCCACCCCGACGCCCGCACCCGCTCTGGAAACGCCTTCCGCCACCGTGCAGCAGGGATCCAGCGGGTACAACGCAAAGCTGGTGCAGCAGCGCCTGATTGATCTGGGCTATCTGAAGGGAAAGGCCGACGGCGCGTTCGGTTCCGATTCCGCAGCCGCCCTCAAGGCCTTCCAGAAGGCCAGCGGCCTCAATGCTGATGGCAAGGCAGGCGCGGAAACCATTGCGCTTCTGTTCAGCCGCACCGCGCTGAGCGCGGGCGCCACCCCCACCCCGGCCGCCGCCGCGGCAACGGCCACCGTACCGCCCGTGCCCACCGCCACACCCACCGCTGAACCCATCACGGAAGACAATGTGGTCACCATCCGTCTGGGAAGCTCCGGCCAGGCCGTGGAGCGCCTGCAGCGCCGACTGACCGAGCTGGGATACTATGAAGCCACCGTGGACGGCGTATGCAAGGCCGATGACGTAGCCGCCATCCGCACCTTCCAGCAGCTGAACCGTCTGAAGGATGACGGCGTGGCCGGCCTGGATACCCAGACTGTTCTGTACTCCGACAAGGCCGTGGGCTTCACCGCCGTCACGGCCCAGCCCACCATTGAGGCGGGCACTGCCCTGCGCCTGGGCGATACCGGCGACAGCGTAAAGACCCTGCAGGAGCGGCTGATCACCCTGAAATATCTCTTCGGCAAGCCCGATGGTGTCTTCGGCACCGCCACAGAGGACGCCCTCGCCGCCTTCCAGAAGGCCAACGGTCTGACCGCTGACGGCGTGGCCGGCGCCAAGACCCTGGAAAAGCTCTATTCTGCTTCCGCCAAGGCCGCTTCCACCAAGGCCACCGCCACCCCGGCACCCACCTCGGCCACCACGCTGCAGCGCGGCGACAAGTCCACGGAAGTGAAGCGCATGCAGCAGCGTCTGATCGAGCTGGGCTATCTCACCGGCAAAGCGGACGGCACTTTCGGCGCCGCCACCTACGAAGCGCTGGTCGCCTTCCAGAAGGCCAACCGTCTCAAGGCTGACGGCATTGCGGGCAGCAGCACGCTGTCCGTGCTGGAGTCCGCCACCGCCGTTTCCGCTTCGGCCACGGCAGGCACGGCCACAGCCACCCCGAAGCCCACGGCCATGCCCGCGGTCAATCTCACCTCCTCCCCCACCGCCGGCTCGGTGCGGTATGCCAACTGGTACTCCATGGTCAAGTCCGTGGTGCAGCAGTATCCCTACGCCACCATCTATGACTTCAAGACCGGCATTTCCTGGCAGGTGCACATTTTCTCCACCGGCGCCCATGCCGATGCGGAACCCCTGACCGCCAAGGATACCGCGAACCTGGTCAAGGCATTCGGATCCAATACCTGGACGCCGAAGGCAGTGTGGGTGGTCCTGTCCAACGGTCAGGTCTACATGGCCAGCACGCATTCCATGCCTCACGAAGTGCAGCACATCACCGACAACAATTTCAACGGCCATCTGTGCATTCACTTCCCGAGAACCGAGGAACAGGTGGAAGCCATCGGACCGTATGCCACCTCGCATCAGAAAGCCATTGATGAAGGCTGGGCCACGACCCAGAAGCTGGCAGGAAAGTAAGCATCCCATCGTTTCATCAGGCGCCCTTCTCACCGGGAGGGCGCCTTTTCTTACGCATCTTTTTTCTGCGCGCATGCCCTTTAAGGGATATTTTATGCCCGCTTTTGCCATTTCATTCCATGACGTGCTATAATGGGTTCCTCGGATAACGCTATAACGCAAGATCATGCTCTGCTTTTCCTGCAGGCCAGGAAGCGCGGGCATAAAGGGGGCGCCATTTTTCTTATGATCGAAATCCAGCATGTAACCAAGCGGTATGGCAGCAAGCTTGCCGTGGATGATGCCGTTTTCACGATCCGGAAAGGTGAAATTCTCGGCTTCCTGGGCCGGAACGGTGCCGGCAAGTCCACCACCATGAATATCATCACCGGGTATATCTCCGCCACATCGGGCACGGTTCTGCTGGACGGATATGATATTCTCGAAAACCCCCGGGAAGTCAAAAGACGCATCGGATATCTTCCGGAACAGCCGCCTCTGTACATGGACATGACCGTCAATGAATACCTGAAATTTGTCTGCTCCATCAAGGATGTCCGGCGCGCTTCCGTTACATCGCATCTCAGGGATATCACGGAGCTTGTGGGTCTCGGAGAGGTGCGCAAACGCCTGATCCGGAACCTGTCCAAGGGCTACCGCCAGCGCGTGGGCATGGCCCAGGCACTGATCGGAAACCCGGAGGTGGTCATCCTGGATGAGCCCACCGTCGGTCTGGATCCCCGGCAGATCATTGAAATCCGCAAGCTGATCCGTCAGCTCGGCTCGGACCACACCATCGTGCTGTCCAGCCATATCCTGCACGAGGTGGCCGATGTGTGCGACCGCATCGTGATCATCAACCAGGGCAAAATCGTGGCCGAGGACCGGCTGGAAAACCTGACCAGCCGCGCATCGGAGCATCCGCGCCTGCAGATGCGGATCGCGGGCCCGGAGGACACCGTCTTCCAGGCGCTTCAGGAACTGGACGGCGTCCGGCGCGTATACAGGCTCGGAAGCCGGGAATCCGAAACCTTTGACTTCATAATCGAAACCAATGATCAGACAGATATCCGGCGGAGTGTATTCACCAGGATGGCAGCCCTTGGATATCCCATTCTTGTGCAGAAACCCATGGAGATGGAACTGGAGGATGTATTCCTCCAGCTCACCCGGGAGAAAGGAGAGGAAGCCTGACATGCTGGCCATCTGGAAACGCGAACTTCAGAATTACTATCTCACCTCCATCGGCTATGTGTTCATGGGGATCTTCCTGCTCCTGGGCGGGGTCATGTTCTTCCTGGGCAATGTCATGAGCATGACGCCCTCGGCCGCAACGCTTCTGGGAAATCTCAACTATATCTTCATGCTGACGGTCCCCATTCTGACCATGCGCCTGCTCAGCGAGGAAAAGCGCACCAAGACCGATCAGCTCCTGATCACCTCCCCGGTTTCCATCTGGGACATTGTCCTGGGCAAGTTCCTGGCCGCGTCCACCGTCGTGTTCCTGACCACGGTCATCACCCTTGCCTACGTGGCCATGCTCTCGCAGTATACGGATCAGATGTATCCCGCCGTCATCGCATGCAATTATCTCGGCTTCCTGCTGCTCTGCCTCAGCTATGTGTCCATCGGCGTGCTCATGAGCGCCCTGACAGAAAACCAGGTTTCCGCCGCCGTGCTGACCCTCGGCGTCAACATTCTGCTGGAAATCCTGGAAAGCGTCTTCTCCTCCGCGTCCTTTGCGCTGCCGGACATGCTTTCCTTCCTGCGTCCGGTCATGTCTTGGTTCAGCCTGTATTCAAGATACAATGAGTTCGCAGCCGGCAGACTGAGTTTTGCCAATATTCTGTATTACGTGTCCTTCAGTGGCATCATGCTGTTCCTGGCAGTGCGTGTCATTGACAAGCGGCGCTGGAGTGAGGGGTGAGCAGTATGACTGAACAGAAAAACACCGAGCAGAAAAAAACGGTCAGCCTGCACCGCAATGCGCGGAAATTCCGCTACGGATCCCTCGCGATCCTTCTGACCATCGCCGTCATCGTGATTGTCATCCTCCTCAACGTTGTCTTCGGGCGCCTGGAGCAGAGCCGCGCATGGTCCATTGATGTCAACGCGCTCAACGCCACGGATTTTGACCCGAACACGCTGGAAGTTCTGCGTCTGGTGGATCAGGATGTCTATATCTACACCGTATACCAGGCCACTTCCAGCAGCGCGCTGCGCGTTCAGGTGGACAGCATCCTGGAAAAATACCACGCGCTGAATCCGCACATTCATACAGGCAATATTGATCCCGTGGGCGAACCGGCCCGCATTCTCAAGCTTGCCGGTGAGAAAAGCCTGGAGGAAGGCGCGGTCATCGTGACCAACGCGGACGAAACCCGCGTCAAGATCTACAACCGGAATGATTACTTCGGCACGTCGAGCTACGGCACCTATCATTTCACCTACCTGTATCTGGAGCGCTACATCACCGGCGCCCTGGTCTATGTCACAAGCGAAACCACGCCCCATGTCCTGTTCCTTTCCGGTCACGGCGAGATACCGCTCGAATCATGCACGCTCCTGAACCAGTCCCTGACAACCCGCAACTATGACGTGGGCTCGCTGAACATCTCCGAGGGCACGGACAATCTTCTGCCCAATGATGCCCTGATCATCGCGGACCCCGCCCGCGATCTCGCGGACGAGGAGTATACGTTCCTGCGCACCTGGCTCTCCGGCGGCGGACGCATGCTGGTCTGTCTCAGCTATGACCGGGATCTCACCATGCTTCCGAACCTGATGCGCCTTCTGGAATACTATCAGCTGTCCTACGGCGACGGCGTTGTCTATGAGAACAACAACTCCACCGACAATTACTGGAACGGAAATACGCTCAGCCTTGTGCCCAATCTGGATCCGGAGCATGAAATCACCAAGCGCCTGATCGAGATCGGCTCCACCAATCTCGTGCTGCCCCAGGCGCGTCCGGTCCTGCCCCCGATCCTCCCCGAGTCCGGCACAACCTACACGCCACTTCTGACCACCTCAAGCCGCGCCTATGTCGTGCATGATCAGGAGACCGGGAATCCGGGCACCCAGATCCTTGCCCTTGCCATGCTGGACGCGGATGAGAACGGCGAAAAGGAAAAGGACGTCCGGATCGTGCTGGTGGACACTGCCTACATGCTTGCGGACTCCAACCTGCTCTACTATTCCTATAACCTGAACTTTGTCGTGACCGCCGTGGACTGGCTGATCAACAGCGACACCACCGTGGATGTCTCCAGCAAGGTCATGACCATTTCCACCCTCTCCATTCCCGACAGCCGGACCGCCACAGGCATGGGCATTGCGGCCATCGCCGTCATCCCCCTGTGCATCATCATTCCGGGCATCATCATCTATATCCGAAGGAGGCGCCTGTAATGCCTGAGGAAGAAAAAAACCAGTCCCCGGTGCTTGCATCCTCCGAAGAACTGCGCGGCCGAAAAAGCGGAACCGGAGCCCATGGGAAAAAGAACTCCCGGTATCTTTCCTTCGGCATCATCGGTGCCTTTCTGGTGCTTGCCATTGCGGCATACCTGCTTTCTTCGGGCCTTAACCGGCCCGAGCCGGTCATTTCGCCCGCCGCATCGTCCGCCCCTGCGGGCGAAATGGTGAAGCTCATGGATTACCCGCGCAGCGAAGTGCTGTCCGTGTCCGTGACGCCGGACAGCGGCACGCCCTATACGATCCTCAATCAGAACAAATACGATGAAAACGGGAAGGCACTCCCGCTTTCCTCCGGAGAACGCGCCTATGCCGTGGAAGGCCGGGACTACTTCGACCTCGACCAGAACAGGGCGGAAGCCATCATCGGCTATGCCGCCACCCTGACGGCGAACCGTCTGGTCACGGAGCACGCGGAGCAGCTTTCGGACTACGGGCTCGACAAGCCCCGGGCCCGGGTGGAAATGCGTTACGCCGCACAGAGCCCTGCCGTCTGGCTGATCGGCTCCAAAGCCCCGACTTCCAGCGCGTCCTACATGATGAAGGAGGGTTCCGACGCCGTATATCTTGTCTATCCCTCCGCCATCGAAAGCCTTTCCGGGACCCTTGAAAGCCTGCATGTGCTCGGCATGCCCGTTCAGTTCGATTCCAAGCTGATCCGCAGCGTGCTCATTGAGGCAAAGGACAGGGATCCCGTCGAACTCGGCTATTCCGAGGAAGGCGCCGCGGACAAGGGCTATTCCATCTCGGCCCTGAGGCTCAAGCAGCCCTTCTACTACACGGCAAACGTGGAGCGGGGCAGCGATATCCTCAACGGGTGTGCCGGCCTTACGGTGAAAGCCTATGCCGGTGAGCTCACAGATCTTGCGGATACGGGCCTTGAAGAGAATGCCCCGCGCTTCCGCGTCACCATCCAGCAGGCCCGGAGCCAGGAAAACCTTTCCGAAACGGATACGTATGTGCTGCGCATCGGCAATTTCGCCGGCAGTGATTCCGTCTATATCATGACTGACGATACCCAGGCCGTGTATCTTGCGGATGCGGACTCCGTCACATTTCTGGATCAGGCCGTTCCCGCCTATCTGGTGGACCAGTTCAGCAATCTGATCTATATCAATGCCGTCACGGCCGTGGATATCGCATCCCAGACAAAATCCTGGCATCTGGATCTTTCCCAGACCACGGATGCCAAGGGACGTTCAACCTATGCCTACGCCTTTGACGGGCAGCCGGTGAAGGACGAAAAGCAGTTCCGGAAACTGTACCAGCAGCTTGTAGGCCTGACCAACAGCCGGATCAGCGATGACTATGCCATTGATGCACCTGTCCTGCTGTCCGTGAAGTATACCCTGAATGTGGAACCCTACGAGCTTCCCGTGGAATATCTGGACTACAGCGAGGAATACTGCGCAGTCCGCCGCGATGGTCTTACCCTGTTCCTGATCAAGCGCGAACAGGTGACAGCGCTCATGGATGCCCTGGAACAGTTCCGGCCTGACGTGTCTGAATAACGCCTCCCTGTCCATGACAGGGAATCTTCCGTACATATCCCGGCACAGCCGCGCCTGAAAAGGCCCGCGGCTGTGCTTTTTTCCGCTGCCGCGGCATGTTCCGCATACCCGGGCATAAGGCCGCGTAAATTCCCGTTCCGCTGGATGCCCGCCGCCGACATGTCTTGTTTATTCTGGTGCGATTTTGTATGAAATAATGCATTTATTCTATTGACATGGAAAACCCTGGGAAGTATACTTTCCGTGGTGATTCGTCGGTTTCATCTTCTTATTATTCCAATCCATTCGGTTGGTTCGGATCCGTTCGGAGTTCTGTAAAACGCTCCAGCTGCCATCATTCACGGAGCATTTTTCAGTATTCTGATTTCTGTGGGTCCGGATGGGAACCCATTTCTGACAAGGGAAAATCAGGCGGCCGCCCGTCTGTTTTTGTTCGTCTTTGGTTTACCCGGCGGAAAAAATACTACACAGGAGGAAGACCCTATGAAGAAGTTTGCCAGAATCATGTGCCTCGTCCTCGCGCTCATGATGGTAACCGTCTTTGCCTCGGCAGAAGAGCTCGGCACCATCTATCGTCAGCATTTCGGCGCTGACCTTACCGAGCTTCCCATCACCACGGAAGACGTCACCATCGATGTGTGGCGCGGCTTCTCTTCCACCATCATGGATACCCTCGCAGACTGCGAAGTGTTCAAGAAGATGGAAGAAGTCACCGGTGTCAAAATCAACTGGGTATATCCGCCCGTTGGTTCTGAGACAGACAACTTCAACCTGCGTGTGGCATCCAACGATCTGCCGCATATGTTCTCCACTCCTCCGGCCTATGCCGGCGGCATCGAGACCGCTGTGGAAGACGGCGTGTATCTCGACTATGCACCTTACTTTGAAAAGGGCTTCACTCCCAACCTCAAGTATCTGCATGAGACCTATCCCGAAATCGGCCGCGATGCCAAGCAGGATTCCGGCGCCATGATCTGCTGGTACATGCTTGACTACGTGCCCTCCAGCCCCTGGTCCGGCCTGTGGGTACGCCAGGATCTGCTTGAGAAAGCCGGTCTGGAACCCCCGAAGACCATCGAAGACTGGGACAACATGCTCCACGTGTTCAAGGATCAGTTCGGCACCCTGCTGGGATGCAACATCCCCCAGTGGTATGGCGTAGCCACGAACTATCAGTTCGCAGCTTCCTACGATTCCGCTTATGAATGGATCGCCAAGGACGGCAAGACCGCTGCCTACGGCCCCATCGAACCCGGCTACAAGGATTTCCTCGCACTGCTGCACAAGTGGTACGAAGAAGGCATCCTGGATCCTGACTTCGCCACCATCACCGACGCGGATTATCAGGCCAAGATGGCTGACGGCACCTACGGCGCCTTCGGTTCCGCCTACGGCGAAATCGGCCAGGCCAAGGTTACCGGCATGAACAACAATCCCGAGTACAAGCTGCTTGCTGTCAGCATGCCCACCTCCTATGAAGGCCAGCAGACACATCTGCGCCAGACCGACTTCATCGTGCGTACCGACTATGACGTGCTGACCACCCGCGCTGTGGATGAAGGCATCGAAGAGACCGTCATCCGCTGGAAGGATTTCTGGTACAGCCAGTTCGGCGGCGACCTGTGCTCCTATGGTCCCGAAAACGTCAGCTACAAGTGGGTTGACGCCGGCGACGGCCGTGAAAAGCTCGAGTGGATCTATGAAGACACCGGCATCATCGAGCGCGGTGATGACAAGGACTTCTGGACCGTGTATCCTCGCTTCAAGCTCCACAACTGGGGCTATCTGCGTGACTCCACCGCTTATGAAATGCAGCCCGAAGTCTGGCAGTGCATCGATCAGTGGGGCCAGGACGGACATGACTGGTTCATGCCTCTGATCACGCCCACCGCTGAAGAGTCTGCAGAACTTGCACGTATCATGACCGATATCAATACCTACCGCACTGAGATGACCTACAAGTTCATCACCGGTCAGGAATCCCTTGACAACTTTGATGCATTTGTGGAGCAGATCAAGAGCCAGGATATTGAAGACGCCATCGAAATCCAGCAGGCTGCCCTCGACAGATACAACGCTCGTTAATCAATGTTTCCAGATGCCGGGCGGGGAAATCCCGCCCGGTTCTTCCTTTTCCGCGTTCGGCGGTCACGCAGGCATGATGCACTGCGTCATGCCCGCATGATCGCCGGAATCAGGTGTATCAAATTCCACTGACAGGAGCTGATGACTTATGACAGCAGTTACCAGGACCGCACCAGCCAGGACTGTGACTGACTGGAAACGCTTCCTGATTATCGGACTGTGCGCGCTCACACTGCTGACTCTTCTGTTTACCACACAGCTCGATGCCGTGAACCGCAAAACAGATGAAGCACTTAGCCTTTCCGGTCTTGATTTCCTGATGGGCAGAACCCCCGGCAAATCCGAGGGCACCCCCCATCCGATGCTCATCTCGGCGCTCGTCTTTGCCCTGATGTGTATTGCCGCCGCGGCTTTCGCGCCGGATAACTTCATTTACTCCATTATAGGCGCGATCTTCCTTGCCGTATCCGTTTTCATGTTCCGGTTCGACGTGACCTATCAGGCAAAAGGCGAGTTCGGACTGGACAAGGACTCACTGGTCTTCACCATCGGCTGGGTGACCGCCATGGTCCTTGCCATCATCAATCTCGGCTGCGTCATCTGGCGGAAGACCGGGCGCACCATGGAACTGCGCCGCGAAGTGATCGCCCGCACCCATGCCAACGCCAATATCAAGGGATCCTACAAGGTGCCCACCACCTGGGAGATCATCAAGCGCGATTTTGCCAAGCACTGGCCGATCTACCTTCTGATTCTCCCGGCCATTATCTTCTACATTGTCTGGTGCTACGGCCCCATGTACGGCATTCTCATCGCCTTCAACAACTATAAGGCAAAGGGCGGCATTACCGGCAGTGAGTGGGTCGGACTTCAGTGGTTCCGTGATTTCTTCCGTTCCGCTTACGCCTACCGCACCATCCGCAATACGCTGCTGATCAGCTTCTACAATCTCCTCTTCGGCTTCCCCGCTCCCATTCTTCTGGCACTGCTGCTCAATGAAATGCGCTCCATGAAATACAAGCGCGTGGTGCAGACCATCACCTACATGCCCTACTTCATTTCCCTGGTGGTCATGTGCGGTATTCTGACGGACTTCTGCTCCACCACAGGTCTTTTCGCAGAAATACAGAAACTGCTGGGTGTGGAAAGTCCGGTCAATCTACTGGGCGATGCCAAGTATTTCCGAACCGTATACGTAGGCTCCGAAATCTGGCAGCGCCTCGGCTGGGACTCCATCATCTTCCTGTCAGCCCTCGCCGGGATTGATCAGGAACAGTATGAGGCAGCCACCATTGACGGTGCCGGCAAGTTCAAGCAGGTCCTTCACGTGACGCTGCCCGGCATCATGCCCACCATCTCCATTCTCCTGATTCTCCGCATCGGCTCCCTGATGGGCGTCGGTTATGAGAAGATCATTCTTCTCTACAATGGTCTGACCTACGAAACGGCTGACGTGGTTTCCACCTATGTGTACCGCAAGGGTATCGTAGACGCCAACTTCTCCTTCTCAACCGCCGTCAACCTTTTCAACTCCGTTATCAATTTCCTGCTTGTCATTTTTGCCAACAAGATGAGCGCTCTGCTCACCGAGACCAGTCTGTGGTAAAGGGGGGAGCAAAATGCAGACAAGCCGTAAGCTTATGACCAACGGTGAAAAAATCTTCGCCGTGTTCAATTACATTCTCATGACCCTTCTCTGTATTATCTGCGTCTACCCCCTGTGGTATGTATTTGTATGCTCCGTCAGTGATCCCATCCTGCTGTATGCGCAACGCGGCATCATGTACTGGCCTCTGGGCGAGTGGTCCCTGAGGGGCTACAAGCTGGTCATGGAGAATCCCAACATCCCCATCGGTTTCCGGAACACGCTCATCTACATGGGCGTCGGCACACTGCTCAACATGTTCCTCACCACCATGGCCGCCTATGGTCTGAGCCGCAAGAACTGCTACTGGAACGGCCTTATCATGAAGTTCATCGCCTTCACCATGTATTTCCAGGGCGGTCTGATCCCGTTCTACCTGATGGTCAAGGGCGTCGGGCTTCTGGATACCTATTCCGGCATTATCCTGCCCGTGGCCGTCAATACCTGGAACCTGATCGTCATGCGTACAGCCTTTGCCGGCATCCCGGACAGCCTTGAGGAATCCGCGCGTCTGGACGGCGCCAATGACTGGATCATCCTCTGGCGCATCTTCTTCCC
The DNA here is from genome assembly GCA_902775835.1 of uncultured Eubacteriales bacterium. The sequence continues at coordinate 22,016 of CACYNZ010000006.1, forward strand.
GCTCGCGCAGGCCACCGTTGCCGTTATCGCCCTGTTCTACGCGGTCAACTGGTGGAACAACTGGTTCAACCCCTCCATCTTCCTTTCCAGCAAGACCAAGTATCCTCTGCAGCTGGTGCTCCGTGAAATCCTGCTGAAGAATGATACCTCCGCCATGACGCAGATCGGTTCTGTAGGACAGAGCCAGCAGGAACAGTTCCGCATGCTGGTGAAATACTGTACCATCATCGTGGCAACCGTCCCGATCCTGGTGGTCTATCCCTTCCTGCAGCGGTATTTCGTCAAGGGCGTCATGATCGGTTCCATCAAGGGCTGATCCGCACGATCCCATGGAAGCATGCCGTCAGGCGTGCTTCTTTTCATGTATATTCCGATATCCTGCACAGCTTTTCCGGAACAGAAAGGAGATCTTATGGAAAAAATCAGTCTGAATCTCGGCTGGGCCTTCCGCGACCGCAATGTTTTCTTCCTCGATCCCGCCAGCTTTGACCCCGCGGGACAGGTGGACCTCCCCCACGATTTCATTGTTTCCATGCCCCGCTCCCCCGAGGCTGCCGGCGGTTCGGCCAACGGTTTCTTCGGCGACGGCCAGGGCATCTATGAAAAAACGCTGGACATTCCCGAGGAATGGACAGACAGGCGCGTCGTACTCGACATTGACGGCGCCTACATGAATACGGAAGTCACCCTGAACCGGGAAGTGATCGGCCTGCATCCCTACGGATACACGCCCTACCTGGTGGACCTGACGGGCCGGCTGAAGCCCGGAGCCAATCAGCTGAAGATTTCCGTTCAGAGCCGTCAGCCCTCCTCACGCTGGTACTCGGGCGGCGGTCTGTACCGCGGCGTCTCGCTCTGGGTCGGTGAAAAGACCGGCATCCTGCCCTGGGATCTGTTTGTCACCACCCTGGAAGCGGACAAAGATCAGGCACTCGTGTATGCGGAAGCCGCCGTTTCCACCATCTGCACTGCTCCCCAGCCCGTCACCATCCATGCCCGTATCCTGGACAGCGACGGGACCGTGGCCGCGGAAGGCAGCATCCAGTCCACCGTCGTCAGCGGCACCAAGACCAAGTCCGGCCTTCGGATGAAAGTCCTGAATCCCAGGCTGTGGTCACCGGACGCGCCGAACCTGTATACCCTGAGCGTTACGGTCAGCGCACCCGGACAGAAGGATGAGACAGCCCAGACCGTGCTGGGCATCCGCAGGTATGAAGTGGACGCGGAACACGGCCTTTCCCTGAACGGCCGTCCCCTGAAGCTCAAGGGCGGATGCATTCATCATGATCACGGGTTCCTGGGCAGTGCGGCCTGGCCGCGCGCGGAGGAGCGCAAGATCCAGATCCTCAAAGCCGCCGGATACAACGCCGTGCGCATCAGCCATTATCCGCCGAGCCTTGCCATGCTGGAGGTCTGTGACCGGGAAGGCATTATCCTTCTGGATGAGGCCTTTGACTGCTGGCGCACGGGCAAGGTACCCATGGATTATCACCTGTATTTCGAGGACTGGTGGGAACGGGACGTGGAAGCCATGGTCATGCGTGACCGCAACCATCCCTGTGTCTTCAGCTACTCCATCGGCAACGAGATCAGCGAGCGCGACGGCTCAGCTGACGGCTACGCCTGGGCACATCGGATCGCTGACAAGATCCGCTCCCTGGACAGCACGCATTATGTGACATCCGCCCTGAACGGCGTGTTTGACATGGAAGCCTTTGAAGCGGCGGTCAAGGAAGCCGGCGGACTGCAGAATGTCAATTTCCAGAATCTGGACCAGACCCGGAAGTCCAAAGATACCTGGGGCATCAAGACCCAGGACTTCGCTTCCGCCCTGGATATTGTCGGATACAACTATCAGTATCAGCGCTACGCGGAGGACCGCACCAAATTCCCCGGCCGCGTGATCATGGGCACGGAAACCCATCCTTTCAACACCTATGACTACTGGAAGGCCACCATGGACAATCCCCACGTCATCGGCGACTTCATCTGGACCGCCTATGACAATCTCGGCGAGGCAGGCGTCGGCCGTGTCGTATGGAACAGCACCAACGAGTCCCACGGGTTCCTGGGTGATTATCCGTGGCGCAGCTGCTTCCAGGGCGATATGGACCTGTGTGGATACCGCACGGCCCAGTCCTTCTACCGTGAGATCATGTGGGAAGCCTTTGACGGCGGCAGCGACCGGATTGCCATGTTCACCACGCATCCGTGCCACTACGGGGATGACTTCTGGGGAACCGGATGGCACTGGCGGGATGTTCAGGACTGCTGGAATTTCGAGGATGAATGGCTCGGAAAGCCTGTGCCCGTGTTTGTCTACGCCGATGCCGATGAGGTCGAATTCTTCTGCAATGGAAGACTGCTCGGCCGCTCACCGGTGGAAAAGCTCACCGCTTCCATGGATATCCCCTATGAACCCGGCACGCTGGAAACCGTGGCCTTCCGCGGCGGAGAAAAGGTCGCGTCTGTTCAGCTGTGCACCACCGGAAAGCCCGCAGCGCTTGCCGCGTCGGCTGACCGTCCGGTGATCTGTGCGGACCGGCAGGATCTTTCGTTCATTGCCCTTTCCATTGTCGATGAAAACGGCAGACGCGTCCCCTGCGACACCCGTACCCTGCATATTGAGGTCTCCGGCGCAGGCCATCTCGCCGGCATCGGAAGCGGCAATCCGTGCACCACGGAAAGCTACGGTGTTCCGTTCTGCCAGGCCTACGAGGGCCGCGCCATGGCCGCGGTCATCGCGGACAGCGAGGGCGATATCCAGGTCCGCGTATGGGCCGACGATGTCGAGCCCGCTGAAGTGACCGTCCGCGCTGTCAGCAGGCCCTGATTCCATTCCCAAAGCGTTTCCATGAAGAAAAATCCATCAGAAAAGCCGGGCACATCCCGGCTTTTCTTCGTGAAAAAGGGACTGCCGAAGCGGCCGCAGCCGTTTGGGCAGTCCCTTATATGCTGTTATTCCGGAAGCTGAATCCCGTGCTCCTTTGCGCACGCATCCAGCTTGGCCAGGGCTTCCGCGATCTGTTCCGGCTTATGTGCGGCCGTCACGCAGAAACGCAGTCTTGCCGAACCCTTCGGCACCGCAGGATAGATGGCCGGCGGCACAAACACGCCGGCTTCCCGCATGGCATTGGAAAGCGTCATGGCCGCTTCCTCATCGCCCACGAGAATGGGCAGAATGGCTGTCTCGCCTGCCAGGCAGGTATTGAAATGGTACTTCTTCGCTTCTTCCATGAAGCACTTCACATTGCGCCGCATGTTCTCCATCACGGAAGGATCATTGCGCAGCAGGCGGATAGATGCCAGGGCAGCCGCGGCCAGAGGCGGCGCGATGCCCACGGAGAAGACAAATCCGGGCAGCTGATAGCGCAGATAGTCGATCAGGTTCTTGGATCCCGCCAGATATCCGCCGCAGGCGCCAAGGCCCTTGGACAGCGTGCCCATCTTGATGTCGATGTCCTTGGGATCCAGGTGGTAATACTCATCCACACCGCCGCCGGTCTCGCCGATCACGCAGGTGGAATGGGCTTCATCCACCATCAGGAAGCAGCCGAATTCCTTCTTGACCTTCACGAATTCCGGGACCGGCGCCACGTCGCCGTCCATGGAATAGACGCCTTCGATCGCAATCAGCACCTTGGAAAACTTATCCCGGCGGGTGGAAAGGATCCGGCGCAGGGCCTCATAATCGTTGTGCGGGAACGGACGGGCCGTGGCATGACTGAGACGGCAGCCTTCCGCCACGGAATTGTGGATCAGGCTGTCATACACAATCAGATCTCCGGGGCCCACAAAATTGCCCACGAAGGTCACGTTGGTGGAATGTCCGCCCACCAGCACCAGAGCCGCTTCCGTATGCTTCCATTCAGCGATCTCGCGCTCCAGTTCCTGGTCGATGCTCTTTTCACCCGCCAGAAGACGGCTGCCGGAGGCAGACGTGCCGTACTTGCGGATCGCATCAATGGCTGCGTCGGACACTTCCTTGCGTCCGGACATGCCGGCGTAATTGTAGGATCCGAAATTCAGCACTTTCTTTCCGTCCATCAGGCTGGTGTCTGTGAGCGGAGAGTCATGAATAATGAAATAAGGATTGCCGCCAGCCATCAGTTCGCGGTACCGCTCCTGATAGGCCTGGAATTCCGGCGTATCCTCGAAACGCTCTATGCGCTTCACCTCTGTGCTCTGTTCCATACGAGTTCTCCTTTGAATAAATGTGGTCTCCAAAAATAAAAACAAATAAAACCAGGGTCCTTCTGTGTATACAGGAATACATTCTCTTTGTCAATTGCAACAGCACAAAAAACGAAGACGAATTCTGAAAAAAAGCAGAAAAAGGACCGTCCGCCGGATCCGCTCCGGACAGACAGTCCTTTTCATGAAATCCCGGGAATATGGACGGATCAGTCCTCTTCCTCTTCCTCGGGGAGCTCTGCATTATGGAATACATTCTGCACATCATCGCTCTCGTCGAGCATGTCCAGAAGCTTCTGCACCTTGGCAAGCGTATCAGGATCCGCGACAGCCACCGTGTTCTGGGGAATCATCTGTACTTCCGCAGAAAGGAATGACAGTCCCTGCTTTTCCAGTGCTTCACGCACAGCGGAGAAATCCGAAGGCGAGGTATAGATTTCATAGGCATCGTCCAGCGCCTTGACGTCCTCAGCGCCGGCATCCAGTGCCATCATCATCATCTCGTCCTCATCGCTGTCAGGCGCGCGCTCCACCACGATGAGATCCTTCTCATCAAACATGAAGCTCACAGAACCCGTCGTACCCAGGTTGCCGTCATTCTTGGCGAAGCAGTGCCGGATATCACTGGCCGTGCGGTTGCGGTTGTCGGTGATGGCTTCCACGATCACAGCCACGCCGCCGGGGGCATAGCCTTCATAGGTCACCTGCTCATACACCACATTGGACAGTTCGCCGCTGGCCTTCTTGATGGAACGCTGAATATTATCGTTGGGCATATTGTTTGCCTTGGCCTTGGCAATAACGTCGCGCAGCTTGCCATTGGACTCCGGATTGGCTCCGCCTTCACGCACAGCAATTGCGATTTCACGGCCGATCTTGGTAAAAATAGCACCGCGGGCAGCGTCCGCCTTGCCCTTTTTCGCCTGAATATTATGCCACTTGGAATGACCTGACATCGAATCCCTCCCAGAAAAACTCTGCTTCTCCCGGTCTGCACCGGATGTCCCTGCGTATGCAGGGGTATGTTAGAACAACGAATTATATCATTGCTTAAAACAAAGCGTCAAGTTTTTCGCATTTTTCCATGTCAACTTCCGTCTGGAGGCTTTGACCTATACGCTGTGCTGATTGTTGATATATTTACGACATAGTGAGAGGTATTTCCTTCTCGTTGCTACATTTTTGAGAAAACATAGC
>CACYNZ010000007.1 GCA_902775835.1 uncultured Eubacteriales bacterium
TCCGGTCCTGGATCAGTCTGCTGCAATTTCTACTTGTTTGCCTCTGAAAGCAACACCGTATCGGTAAATGGTGCTGATTCCCAGGGAAGACAGTTCTGTTTCATATCGTTTCTCAGCAATCTGAGCCAGCGCGGACTGAGCGAGATGCTTCAGATCGACCCCGACGTCATTTCCGGCAGCTTTCAACTCAATCAGGATGCCGGGAAAAGTCTTCACTTTTGGCAGCAGCTGAATATCATATCGTCCTTCACCGGACTCACGGTTGGAACGGACATGATATCTGCTGTCCATCATGGCGCACAGGCCCAGCACAAGGCCCTGATAGAAACTCTCTCCGGTGGTGTCGAACGTACTGACGCTTTCCAGCAGCAGACCTCTCATCTGACGTTTCAGTTCAGCACCATTTCCGGAGAACAGCGCTTCCTGAATGGACGCAGCAAAAGACTGTGGTACGATATCAGTCAGCTGATCAAGTATTTCCTTCTTATAGACAAACGCGATTTCCTGGTTGGGAAGTGCTACCTGGCACATGAAACCATTGGTAAACGCAGGATCAGCATGAACGACTTTCAGATAACCGGCGACAAGCAGAAAGCTGTACACGGAAGAAGGGTTGGCCCGGATCTCCGGATAAATGACACCTGTATCTATATAAGTCAGGAAGGATTCACCCTGCAGAAGCGACTGCAGACGTTCATAGATATCTGCACCGGCTTCCGCGAGCACTTCTCCGATGATCTCATTGCTGCCGGTGGACTGCCAATAGGCACCGGGACGGCAGTCATTGCGGAAGTAATTGATCAAGGACCAGGGATTGAAAATCTCATTTTTGCCAAAACGATACCCGTCATACCATTTGCAGAGTTCATCATAATGATCGGCTGCGCCGTAGTATGCGGCCATTTTCCGCACCTCCTCCGGCGTGAAACCGAAGTAAGTGCTGTATTTCTCGTCCAGGATGGAGTTGATGGTCAGATTATTGAGTCCACTGAAGATACTTTCTTTCGCCACACGGAGAATACCGGTCATAAAACCGAAGGAAAGATGTCGGTTGTCCTTCAGTCCCCCCGAAAACAGATTGCGCATGAAAAGGATAACCTGATCATAAAAGCCTTTGCTGTGTCCCTGCTGGATTGGCGTATCATATTCGTCGATGATGATGACCGGAGCCGTCAGATAGTGTTCATGAAGCATTTTCGACAGCGTCAGGAAGGCACTTGTCAGTTCTGTTTCCGATGCTTCCCGGTTCATGACACGGCGGAAATATGATTTGTCCAGCGCGCTGCATCGGTCTGACATAAGCAGGTTTTCATGCCGGGCGAATTCATCGCCAAGAACTTCCCTGAGCTTCTGAAGTGTGTCTTCCCAGGTTTCAAACATAATATCCTTGAATGTGACGGAAATCACAGGATACCTGCCCTGGTATGCCTGATAGGTTTTTCCGGCTTTCCAGATCGCTTTATCCCGGAAATACACGGAAGTGTCTTCATCAGATATCTCAAAGAAGACCCTGAGCATATCCATGTTCAGCGTCTTGCCGAAACGACGTGGACGTGTAAAAAGAGATACCATGGGACGCTCATCCAGGAAATCCCTGATCATGAGGGTCTTATCCACATAATAGTACTGCGTGGATGCGACGCGGTAATCGGATATACCAATCGGAAGCGGCAGTTTTTTCTTTGTTCCTGCAGCTTTATAGGCCCCGGTCCGGACTCTTTTGTCGGAAGGACGTTCTGCGTTCTCGGGAACATACCACAGTTTTCCTTTTTTTACGGCTCCCGGTATTTTCCCTTCACGGCACATTCCTGTAATATGGCGTTCCGTAAGCCCCCAGCGGATCGCGGCATCTTTTGCACGTATCATAATAGGCATGAGCAGCACTTCCTTTCCGTCCCTTTCATAATATGGCACAAAAGGAAATAAGTCAATAATTACCGGAAATATGTCAATGGAGCCGTAAATTTCTGAACGGATATTTCTTAACTGCATACTGGAGCGAGACAAGAATATACTGAAACCATCAGAAATAGTGGATGAGGATGCTGACCGCGCTTTTGGGTGACAGAAAAATGCTGTGAAGGTCAGGATGCTTTTCAATCCTTTCCTTCACAGCATTTTTCCAATGTTTACTCAAGCGCTCGGCTTTCCTCAAGAAGCCGGATGATGGGCAGATGCTGCGGGCAGGCGGATTCACACTGTCCGCACTGGATGCAGTCAGACGCACGGCCCTTGCCCTGGGTGACAATGGTATATTCCCGGCGGGTGCGGAATTCAGGGCTGCCCTTTTTCCGATTGGTGACATTGAAGATTTCCGGAATCGGAATGCCCATGGGACAGCCCTTGGTGCAGTAATGGCAGGCGGTGCAGGGAATGGTTTTGTCACGGTTCAGGGCTTCCTGGGCCTCGTGGATGACATCATATTCATGGGCACTGAGCGGCTTGAAATCCTTCATGTAGCTCAGGTTGTCCTCCATCTGGGCAAGGCTGCTCATGCCGGAGAGCACGGCAAGGATATTGTCAATGCTGGCGGCATAGCGCACAGCCCAGCTGGCATAGGACAGGCCATTATTCTCCCGGTCAAAGACCGCTTTGACTTCATCAATGGGGTTTGCAAGGATGCCGCCTTTGACCGGTTCCATGATGACGACCGGCTTGTGGTGCGCCTGGCAGATTTCCCAGTTGCGGCGGGAGGCCACACCGGGATTATCCCAGTCAGCGTAATTGATCTGAAGCTGTACATAGTCCACTTCGGGGTGGGCTTCAAGAATCTCCTCGAGAAGATCAGGGTTTGCATGGAAGGAGAATCCCCAGTAGCGGATCAGGCCCTTTTCCTTGAGTTCTCTGGCAAAATCCCAGATATGGTATTCGTCATATTTCCTGTAATTGCTGCGCTGCAGGGCGTGCAGGAGGTAGAAGTCAAAATACCCGGCACCTGTGCGTTCAAGGCTGGTGTAGAACTGCTGCTTTGCGGAAGCTTCATCCGTGCACTGCTGCCAGGCACAGAGCTTGGTGCAGAGCGTGTAGGATTCCCGGGGATAGCGGTCCACCAGGGCAAGACGGGCGGCCTTTTCGGACTCGCCGTTGTCATAGACATAGGCGGTATCGAAGTATGTGCCACCGGCTTCCAGAAACCTGTCCACCATCTGGCTGGTCTGGGGAATATCGATGCTGCCGTCCGGATTCTTGGGCAGACGCATCAGACCGAACCCCAGTCTGAATGGATTGCGACTCATGATATCCGACATAATGGAACCTCCTGTTGCTGGATGGAGTGGAATCTTTCCTGCTGCGGACCTATGCATACTATACGAAAAAAACCGGAGCAGATCAAGCTTGGAAGAAGATGGAACTGCAGAAAAAGACAGATGCCCTGATGGGAAACATGCACGCTTCTGCCGCGGGATTCGGAATAAGGGAGGTTTCATGAAACTCTAATGTGGCGCGGTTGGAAAAACCAGGCGTGTTGTGTCATAATACTGTCCGGACGCCTGCCTTCCATGGCAGGCATACTAAGAAAATGCATGATGGAGGAAACATGATCGAAGATATTATCACGCCTCAGGCGAAACACTTCGCCCCGGGGGTTCAGTCCATTCTCAGAGGTCATGAAAACAGGTCCCGCCGTGTATCCCTGCTCAAGGGCGATCTGGTGCAGAATACCCGCAGTGAAAGCCGGGGCATCAGCGCGCGCGTGACGAAAAACGGGCGTCACGGCTTTTCTTCCGTGGCTTCCTATACGGAAAAGGATGCGGAAACAGTACTGCGCGCGGCGACGGAGAACGCGCTGTTTCTGGACAGCCGTGCCTCGGACAGCCGCATTGTCTGCCCGCCGCTTGCCGCGGCGCAGATCCGTCCCCACCGGGATATCGTGGATACAGAGCAGAAGCGCATCATTGAGACCTGCAAAGCGGTGGATCAGTATATCGCGGACAAGTATCCGGATCTGCTCAGCCGCTCGGTGGTGTATACCGAGGATTCCCAGGACAAGATCATTGTGACATCCGATGCGGCCAGCGGACATGTCACGTACCCTCGCTGCTACATCTATGTGTTCATGAGCGCGGAGAGCAAGAGCGGCGCGCCTGTGGAACTTTTCAAGGCGTTCGGCGGAGCAGGGTGTCTGGATGACCATTTTTCCGACATCTCCGTTCTTTTCCCAGGGATTGACGAACTGCACCGGCACCTGATGAACAAGAAGGAAGGCGTCTACGCCGAAGCCGGAAACAAAACCGTGATCCTCGGCGGCATGATGGGCGGCATGCTGGCCCATGAGGCCGTCGGTCATACCGTGGAGGCTGACCTGGTCATGGGCGGCAGTGTTGCCGGTCCGAGCCTGGGCAAGCCGGTGGCTTCCTCCATGGTCACCCTGATCGATTTCGCTTCCGAGGCCTTTGGTCAGACGACGCCGCTGCCTGTCTATCTGGATGATGAGGGGACTGTGGCCAGGGATGCCGTCCTGATTCAGGACGGTATACTCACGGGATATATGAACAACCGCGAGTCCGCTGTGCGCTACGGCATGGAGCCCTGCGGAAACGCGAGGGCCTGGAATTATGCGGATGAGCCGCTGATCCGTATGCGCAATACCTGCATTCTTCCCGGAACAAGCTCCCTGGATGACATGATCGCGTCCATTGATGACGGATATTATCTCATCGACAGCTCCAATGGCCAGGCGGACCTGACCGGCGAGTTCATGTTCGGCGTTTCGCTGGGCTATGAGATCAAGCACGGCCGGCTGGGCCGCGCGCTGCTGGACACCACGGTTTCCGGCATTGCCTTTGATATGCTCAAGACAGTGGACATGGTGTCTGACCGTATCACCTGGTCCTCCAGCGGCTTCTGCGGAAAGAAGCAGCCGATGCCCGTGGGCATGGGTGGGCCGGACATGCGCTGCCGCATCAATATCGGCGGACGCTGAGAAGGGAGGGGAAAGACGTATGAATGATATCAGGATTGTATCAGAAAAGCTGGAAAAGCTGCTCACGGACCGCAGCGTTTCCGTATATGAGTACACTGTTTCTGAAAGCGAGACCCGGGAGCTGAATACGGAGAAGACAGACTTCAATCTGTTCCGGACCATTTTCGGCGGTAGCGTGTCGGTGACTGTCATCCTGGACGGCCGCAAGGGTACGGCCTCCGGCAATGATCTGACGGACGCAGGCCTGGAAAAGGCCGTGAGCGATGCTGTGCTGGGCGCGGAATCCTCCTTGAAGGATGATGCCAACGTGATCGCGGAAAAGCAGGAACCGGAGACGTTCTCTGCCGGGCCTCTGGAGGCGGACATGCCCAGGCTGTATGCCCGGCTGCAGGAAATGTTTGAGGGTATCACGCGCGAGTATCCGCATGTGAATCTGCTCCAGGTGATCGCCGATCATGAGCGGGCGCACCGCCTGTACGCCAATTCCAACGGCACCCGGTTTGAGCAGTTCAGCGGTGCCTACCATGTGTCGCTGGAAATGTCCGGATCCGACGGCGAGACCAATACGGGCCTGGACTATACACAGATCGCCCTGCATGATCTGGAAAAGCCCTTCCTGGACCAGGGCAGCATGCGGAATCATATGGAATCCGTGGAAAAGAGCCTGAAGAGCGTGTCCGTGAACGGCAAGTTTGAGGGCAGCGTGATTTTCACGCCGGACTGCGTGGGCGAATTCATGTACATGCTGATGGGCAATTATATGACCAATACGGTGATCATGGACGGAACCAGTCAGTGGCTGAACCGCCTGAACGAGCAGGTGGCCAGCGACAGGATCACCGTGACGCTGAAGGCGGAGGATGACCGTCTTGTGGACCTTCAGCCCTATACCTCCGACGGGTATAAGGCGGAGAATGTGACGCCCATCGACCACGGCGTGCTCAAATGCTTCCTGCTGAATCTGTACGCGGCCCGGAAGACCGGACGGCCGGTGAGCCGGAACGGCGGCTTTTCCATGGTGATGGAGCCGGGCGACACGGCACTGAATGACATGATTGCTTCCGTGAAGAAGGGCCTGATTGTGGGCGGATTTTCCGGCGGCGAGCCGGGCGCCAACGGCGAGTTCTCCGGCGTGGCCAAGAACAGCTTCCTTGTGGAGGACGGAAAGATTGTAGGCGCGGTCACGGAGACCATGATCAACGGGAACCTGGAACAGGTATTCCGGAATGTGGAAGCCGTGTCCCGTGAACTGGTATGTGACGGCACTTCCGTGATTCCCTATGTCATGAGCAGCGGGATCGTTGTTTCGGGCAAGTAAACAGTCTGGCTTTCGCTTCCGGATGCAGAGCGTGCAGAAGGAAGCGAAGGCCTTTTGTCTGAGGCGTCAGACATCGGATCTATGGAGGTTTTCATGCTTGTAGCAGTCATGACATTCCGGCTGCACGCACCCTGGGTGCACAGCCTGAAGGAAAAGAGAATGATCGTCAAAAGCATCACCGCTCAGCTGCAGAACAGGTTTCATGTCTCTGCCGCGGAGGTGGATGAGCAGGACGTGCACCAGACCATTGTAATCGGTATTGCGGCCATTGTGCCGCATCATGCCATGGCAGACAGCCTGATGGACGAAATCTCTGCTTTTGTGGAGAGCAGCACGGAAGCCGAGATTCTGGACGAACAGCGAGAAATACGATGAGGCGATAGCATATGTTCAATCAGCACGATATTACCCGGGACGCGCTTATGCTCCGCGGCCCGCTGGCCAGACAGGGCTACGACTGGTGGTGGCATTCCTTCACCGCGCAGGACGAGCAGACCGGTGAGGACCGGCCCTTCTTCATTGAATTCTTTGTGTGCAATCCGGCACTGGCTGAGGACCGGCCTGTGCTGGGCCAGCTGCCGGAAAACAGGAAGGCCGGAAAAAAGCCTTCCTACCTGATGGTGAAGGCGGGCACATGGGGGGAAGATGCCTGTCAGCTGCACCGATTCTTCGCGTGGAAGGACGTGCAGGTGCATGGAGACGCGCCTTATGAGATCAGCGCGGCGGACTGCCTGGCCTGTGAAACGGCGCTGAAGGGCAGCGTCGCGGTTTCGCCGGAGGATGCTGAGGCACACCCGGAGTGGATGTGCGATGCCGGGGAAATGAGCTGGGATCTGAAGATTGACAAGCAGATTGCCTTCAATGTGGGCTATGGAGCCAGCAGACCCATGCGCGACGCGGAAGCCTTTGCCATGTACTGGCACGCGGAGGGCATGAAGAGCGCCTACAGCGGGACTGTGACGTTTGGCGGCAGGCGGTATACGGTGGTGCCGGAAAAGTGCTACGGCTATGCGGACAAGAACTGGGGAAAGGATTTTACAACGCCCTGGGTCTGGCTGTCTTCCAACTGCCTTACCAGCCGGAAAACCGGAAAGCAGCTGCTGAACAGCGTGTTTGATATCGGCGGCGGCAGGCCGGAGGTCTTCTTCGTGCCCCTGGACCGCAGGCTGCTGGGCGTGTTCTATTACGAGGGCAGGGAGTATGACTTCAACTTCTCCCATTTCCATCTGCTGGTAAAGACAGCATTCAGCTTTGAGGAGCATGAGACGGAGGTTATCTGGCATGTCCGGCAGGAGAACATTCACGCGGTCATGGAGACGGAAGTCCACTGCCTGAAAAAGAACATGCTGCTGATCAACTATGAAGCGCCGGACGGAAGCAAGCGGCACAGGCGCCTGTGGAACGGCGGCAACGGATGGGGTACGGTGAAGCTGTATGACCGGCAGGACGGCGGGCCCGTCCTCGTGGACGAAATCGAGGCTACCCATATCGGCTGCGAGTATGGCGAATATGACCATGAGGACAGCTACTGAGGGATCATGCCCGGTAAGCTCATGAAACGGGCCTCCGGGAGTTCTCGGAAAGAAAACAGATGAGATCAGCGCCCGCGTCGGATGAAGGACAGCCGATGCGGGTGTTTTCCATACTTGCCAGTCTGCGAAAGCAGCGCTATACTTATCACGTTAGTATAAACTAACCGGAAGCGGATCCGCATCATGACTGAACAGGTCCGCAGTGATCATACTTTAGGGGAAAAGGAAGGAGCGGCATGTTCTGGGATCGGGTTGCTCCGGTGTACGGCATATTTGTGAAGATCATCAACGGAAAAGCCCACAGGGTGCTGAAGCGGATGGTGGCGGATGCGATCCGGCCGGATGCCGCGGTGCTGGAATGCGCCTGCGGGACAGGCATGCTCAGTAAAGAGATTGCCCATAAATGCAGAAAGCTCACAGCAACCGACTTTTCCGTGAAGATGCTGAAGCAGGCGGAAAAGAACTGCGCGGCCTGTGAAAACGTCACATTCTGCCAGGCGGATATCATGGCGCTTGCCTGGCCGGATCAGACGTTTGATGCGGTGGTGGCCGGCAATGTGATCCATCTTCTGGACGAACCGCAGAAGGCACTGCAGGAGATGAACTGTGTGTGCACATCCGGCGGCACGCTGATCATTCCCACCTATATGAACAGGGACCGGAAGGGGAGGACCAGCGTGTTCGCTTCCACTGTCGGAAAAGCCGGGGCGGATTTCAGGCGGCAGTTTACGGTGGACAGCTACCGGCAGTTTTTCCTGGATGCCGGATACCCGGATGTACAGATCAGCCTGGCGGAGGGACGCATTCCCTGCGCGGTGGCCGTGATGCAGAGAAAGGATGGGGCCTGAAACATGAACAGGCAGGTATTTTCGCTGGAAAAGGACGGGTTTGTGGGGGCGTATTACGGCGGACCGAAGGACAGCCGGAAAGCGGTCATTCTGATGCTCGGCGACTCATCCACGGACCGCATGGCCCGCTGCGGCGCGGGCTGGCTCATTGCAAATGGCTGCCATGCGCTGTGCATGTCCGCGGACAAAAAGGATTACGGGCATCACAATTATCCGCTGGAGCGTTTCGGGAAAGCCATTGCCTTCCTGAAGAGCAGAGGCATGCAAAAGATCGGGATCGCCGGGGCGTCCACCACAGGCATGCTGGCGCTGACAGCGGCATCGTTTTATCCGGAGATCACCCTGACCATTGCCATGTCGCCGTCCGATTTCGTGATGGAAGGCTTTTACCGGGATGGAAAGGACGGAGCGGTGGAGCGGCCGGGAGACGGCGAATCCTCTGTCAGCTGGCAGGGAAAGCCGCTGCCCTATCTTCCCTATGCCTACAGACATCCGGAGTACTGGCAGAAGCTGCAGGAAGAGGCGAGGAAGGGCGGCAACCGTTCCGCTGCCAGAGAGATGTTTGATGAATCTGAGCGGCGGCATCCGGTCCGGGAGGAAGAGAAAATCCGGGTGGAGCGGATCCGGGGCAGGATCATCTTTGTAGGAGCTGAGGACGATGTGCTGTGGGATACCTGCCGATACATCCGCCGCATGGAAGAGCGGCTCAGCCGGCTTCCCCATGAATGCACCTGGGAAGCGCTGACCTATGAGGATGGCACACATTTTGTCTTTCCGCAGAGCATGCTGGAGAGTATGCTTCCCCTGGCAAGCGGCCTGCTGGTAAAGCTCATGTTCCGGGCAGGCAGGGAGCATCCGAAGGAATGCCGGGCGACACGGGTGGATATCGACTTGAGACTCAGGGAGGCGCTGAAAGCCTGGTAAGTCATGGCCTGCAAAGGCGATTTACGCACGGTATGGCATTTCCGCTTCGGGAAGCGGCTTTTTGCCGCCGTGCTCTGAACAGAATCAAGGAGGCAACGGGAGATCATCCTTTGGGATGGTCTCTTTTTCATGCCGGCCAGTATCTGCCCAAAAGGCAGGATTCCAGGTTTCAGCGTAAGCGAAAGGGGGCGCATGTCACTCCTTTTCATAATCTCCATGAAGGCAGGAAAAAACCATCAAAAAATCGAATGTGTCTATTTAGGATTTAAATTGACCGTTTTTGACTTCTTCCCTACAATGAAATTAACAATTCTTCGTTTCAGATAACAAATCTGAACGCAACACAAGGGAGGAAGAAAACGTGAAACGACTGAAAAAAGTTGGTCTGTTCACCTGGATCCTGATCGGCTTTATTGCCGGTATCGTTCTGGGTATTGTGGCCCCTGAAGCGGGCAAGGAGCTCAAATTTCTGGGCACCATCCTGACCAATCTGCTGAACATGGTGGTTGTGCCGCTGGTCATGAGCCTGCTGATCACCGCCGCCGCGGATGTGGGCGACATGAAGAAACTGGGTAAGCGCGCCGGTCGCACCTTCCTGATTTTCATGGTCACAACGGCTGTCGCCATCCTGATCGGCCTGGTGGTGGCCAATGTGCTGGCTGTGGGCAAGGGCATCACCATCAGCACCGAGGGTCTGACCGCCGATGAGTCCAAGAAGATGAACATCCTGGACACTCTGCTTGGCATCATCCCCACCAACATCTTCTCCTCCATGAGCAGCGCCAACCTGCTGCAGTGCATCTTCTTCGCCCTACTGTTCGGCTTCGCGCTGACCCTGATCCCCGAGGACAAGGGCCGCGGCACCGTGCAGAAGTTCTTTGCCGGTGTAGCGGAAGTGATGAAGAAGATCACCAACATCGTGCTGTGGTTCTCTCCCATCGGCGTGTTTGGCCTGATGGCCTGGGTGGTGGGCACCTACGGCCTGGCCATCCTGGGACCGTATGCCAAGGCCATCGCCGCGGTGTACCTGGGCTGCATCATCCATGCGCTGTTTACCCAGGCCGGTCTGATGATCGGCGGTATCTGCCACCGCAACCCCATCCGCTTTGTGAAGGAATACCTGCAAACCATCCTGTTTGCTGTTGCCACCTGCTCCAGCGTGGCCACCATTCCCCTGAACCTGAAAACCGCCAAGCGCTTGGGCGCTGCTGACGACGTGGCGGACTTCGTGATCCCCTTCGGCGCGGTCATCAATATGGACGGCACCGCCATCTATGAAGCCGTGGCCGCCATCTTCGCCGCCCAGGTATTTGGCATCGACCTGAGCATTGGCCAGCAGATCATGATCATGCTTTCTGCCGTGCTGGCCTCCATCGGCACCGCTGGCGTGCCTGGCTCCGGCCTGATCATGCTGACTGTGGTGCTCAACGCCGCCGGTCTGCCCCTCGAAGCCGTTGGCCTGCTGGCCGGCGTGGACCGCTTCCTGAACATGGGACGCATGATCCCCAACATCTTCGGTGACGGCGCCACCTCCCTGGTGGTGTCCAAGTTTGAAGGCAAGCTGGGCCCGATGATGAGCGAAGAAGAATACAACAAGACCCACGAAGCCGCCTGATAAAAGGAGAAAGCTATGAACATCAATGCATTGATGATGGATGTCACCGATAACGTTGTCACCTGCATGATGGAGATCGCTGTGGGCGAAACCGTGTGCTACCGCAAGGGCGAGGAGCTTTGCACGGTGGTCGCCAAGGAAGCGATTCCTTACTGCCACAAGATTGCCGTGGCCCCCATTCAAAAGGGCGGCCAGGTGATCAAGTACGGCGAAAGCCTGGGCGAAGTGTCCTGCGATATCGAGGTTGGCCAGTGGGTGGCCGATCACAACCTGTTCAGTGTGCCCCGCGACTATGACAACGAGCTGGCCGGCGAGGATTTCGTCATGTGCGCCAAGCAGTCTGCCGGCGCGCCTGATTTGAAGGGTTTCAAATTCTGGGGCTATCGCCGGGCGGAGGGCCGTCCCGGCATCCGAAACCACGTGCTGATCCTGCCCACCTGCGCCTGCGGCAGCGAAAGCAGCCGCATCGTGGCCAGCCAGGTGCGGGGTGCGGTGAACATCGTGTTCAACACCGGCTGCTCCGACGTGGCCGCCAATACCGAGATGAGCCAGAAGGTGCTGACCGGCTTTGCCTGCAATCCCAATGTGTACGGCGTGGTGATCATCGGCCTGGGCTGCGAAACCGTGCCGCATATGAAGCTCAAGGAAAAGATCCAGAAGCTGACCTCCAAGCCTGTGGTGTCCTTCGGCATCCAGGATGAAGGCGGCACTCTGAAAACCATCGAAAAGGCTGTCCGCGCTGCCCGTGATATGGCTGCTGAGGCTGCCATGCAGCAAAAAGAGCTGTTCGATGTGTCTGAGTTCTTCCTGGGCATCGAGTGCGGCGGCTCCGACGCTACCTCTGGCATCGCCAGCAACCCTGCTGTGGGCGAGCTGAGCGACATCCTGGTGGACATGGGCGCCACCGTGATGATGAGCGAATCCATCGAGTGGATCGGCGCCGAGCATGTGTTGGCCAAGCGCGCCGCCAACCGGGAGATCCAGCATCAGGTCATCGAGGTCTGCCGTGAATACGAAAAGCATCTGACCGCAGCCGGTCAGGATTGCCGCGCCGGTCAGCCCACCCCGGGCAACAAGGCGGGCGGCCTGTCCACCCTGGATGAAAAATCCCTGGGCTGCATCCGCAAGGGCGGCACCCGGCCCATCGTGGAAGTGCTGGAACAGGCCAAACGGCCTACCCGGCACGGTGCCATCGTGATGGATACCGCCGGGTATGATATTTCTTCCGTTACCTCCATGGTGGCCGCGGGCTGCCAGGCTGTGATCTTCACCACCGGGCGCGGCACGCCCACGGGAAACGCCATCGCGCCGGTGCTGAAAGTGACCGCCAACGGCCGCACCTACCAGAAGATGGAGGACAACATGGACATCGACCTGAGCGCCATCGTGCGGGGCGAAAAGACCTATCAGCAGATGGGAAAGGAAATGGTGCAAAACATCGAGGATATCTGCAACGGCAAGATGACCAAAGCGGAGGCCTTCGGCTTCTCCGACGTGGCTGTGGACCATGTGTGCCGTTACGTGTAAAATGACCCCATAAGAAACCAGGGGATGCCGCCCGAAAAACGGCATCCCCGCTTCGTGTTTTTGGCCGGCAGACAAAGGAGACAACAGTATGAAAGATCTGGACATGGTATACGCCATTTATCAATACGGCTCTTTCAGCAAAGCTGCGGATGAGCTGTATATCGGCCAGTCGTCCCTGAGCATGGCCATCCAGCGTATCGAAAACGAGCTGGGCATGCCGCTTTTCGACCGCAAGCATCATCCCATCCAGCTGACGGCGGCAGGCAAGGCGTACATCCAGTATTATCACAAGGTGAAGCCTGCCGAAGAAAACATGCTGGCCTATATCCGGGACCTCAACGAGCTGAAAACCGGCGTGTTCACCATTGGCGGCACGCATTATCTGCTTTCCTATATTCTGCAGAACGCCATCTGCCGATTCGCGGAGGCGTTTCCGGGAATCGACCTGCAGATCGTGGAGGCGCAGTCCAGCGCGTTTCGGGATCTGCTGGCGGACTGCAAAAATCGACCTGTGCCTGATGTGCCAGGTGGATGATCCCGGCTTGCAATCCATCGGCCACGCCTTCTACGACGATCTATTTCTAGCCGTCCCCAAGGCCTGTGTGGAGGAATGCCAGCTGCCCAGCAATTACCTGACGGACGAGGACATCCGCAGCGGCGGCTTTGCGGCCTATGATCATTATTTTCAAACAGAGTATCTGGAAAAGCTGGCCTTTTTGCAGCTGACACCCGGTAATAACCTACACGCCCGTAGCGAAATGATCTTCCAGCAGCTGGAGCATCGTCCGGCGAAGATCATTCCCATCCAACAATTCGCCACGGCCTATCACCTGGCCAGCGCAGGGCTGGGCTGCACGCTGACCAGCGCCCATCTGATCCAGGGCATGAAGAAGGATCATCTGGTGTTTTACACCCTACCCTCTTCCCTCATGCGCAGAGACTTTCATTTTGTCACCCGGAAAGACGCCTATATTTCCAAAGCGGTGCGGACGTTCTGCAAGTTATTTTCCGAATTGGAGCCCTGAAATCTGATGAAACCACAAAAAATCACACCAGAGCGGCTTCACCTGGCCATGCTTCTCTCCGTTCTTGGCGGTATCATGGACGGATATTCCTATTCCGTACGCGGGGGCGTATTTGCCACCGGGCAAACAGGCAACCTGATCATTTTCGCCTACCGCTTCGTTCACGGCCAGCACGCGCTGGCCTTCCGCGCCTTTGTGCCTATCCTGGGATTCTGGCTGGGAATTTTTGCCGCGCAGCTTATCCTGAATCATGTCGCCATGAAAAATGGTGAAAACGGGAAATTGAAAAGCAGGATCCTATTTCTGGAGTCCATGGTCCTGTTTGGCATTGGCTTTGTGCCCGATTCGGTGCTGGATATCATCCCCAATTCGATTACTTCCCTGCTGGCTGCCATGCAGTTCAGCTCATTCCGAAAATTTGAAGATGAATTGGCCTATGCCTCTGTTTTCTGCACGGGCAATATGCGCTCCTGCGCAGAGCTGTATTACAGGGGGATTTTTGAAAAGGATCACGCCGCCACAAAACGGGCCGTCAAATACAGCTGTATCCTGCTTTCTTTTCTGACCGGCGCGGATGTCGCCATGATTGTCGGCGAAGCGATTGGGGAAAAAACGATCTGGTTAGGCTCCTGTATAGCTGTCATATGCGGCTTTTTATTTTCAAAGTGATTACTTTCATTGGAGTCAAACTGATATTGAATTTATCCGCTTGCCGCTGCTGCATATTTGCAAAGAAGTCGATTTGAAAGAAGCTCTGGCGAAAATCTAACATTATAACAAAGCCGCAAAGCCTTTCCAGACCCTGCGGTTTTTTCTTTTACATAAATGTGCCTTACTCTGCCTGCAAAAAGACTCTCTGCTTATGGAGCGCATCCAAAATGCCTGAATTTATCCGACCATCTTGAAAAAAAGTCAAGCGGTGAAAATCAGCCTGTTATTTCAAATGATGAGCGCTGATCGACACAGGCAGCGGGGCGTCGACGGCAAAGGTGATGCCCGCTGCCTCCAATGGGGTGGGAATGAGAGAGGTGACCACCCGCTCTCCGCCATTGATGAACAGCTCTACGCTTTCCTTATCCAGCAGCAACCGCAGGGTCAGTACACCGTCTTTTATTTCCGCCTTCACATGGCGGGTGTGGGCGATATCCCGATGTGAGCCGCCGTGGCCGCCTGCGTGGAAATGGGGATTCCCTTTGAGATCATGGCGCTGGAGGACGGCGCGCCCTTCACCCAGTTTGAGGATTTTTTGAAAAATCACATGCAGGATGGCAGGCTGGCCTTCGACGGTCTGTTCATCGGCACGGATTCCCTGTCCTGGCGGATCATCCGAGTGCTGCGTGGCATGGGCCTGCGGGTCCTGGAGGATGTGCAGGTGATCGGCTTTGACGGGATCCGCATGTTCGGCGATCAGGAATACACCGTTTCCACCATCGTGCAGCCTGTGCAGGAGATCGCCGAATTCTCCTACTTTATTATATTAGAATTATTCGAATTGGAAGTCTCTTTCGAACGATAAAACCTTCGATGTCAACTCCGTTATATAGTTATGTGACCGTTGATATCGATTCTCCGGCGTTCGAAGCGCCGAGGAGGCAAATGGGATATTTTTCTGTATTCCTTATTTGCCCGGCTGCCGGCGGTCATCAGTCGGGACGGAATGCTGTGGGATGCTGCCCGCTGTGCGCGCAGGAGCTCTCATTATAAATGTGCATCAATATGAAATGCCGAAAGGGAATGTCATGATATGTATTATAACCATTAGCGCGGATTATTCCGGGGTGCTATCCTGTCAGTGGTCCAAAACAGCAGTTACAGGAGGAAACGATGAACGCGGAACGTGCGAGACAGTGCCTGGCAGACATCGGCTGCGGCCCGGAGATAGGCGGCCAGGTGGAGGCACTTGTGGAGGCAGACAGGCTGATGGAAGCAAAGCAGCAGCTGCGCGTTCTGCGCTGTGGTCTCATGGATGAACTGCATGCCTGCCAGAGGCGTGTGGATCAGCTGGACTGGCTTATATGGGAAATAGAAAAAAGCAGTGTGAGCAGATGAATGCGGAAACCGCCTGCGAAGAAAGCTGAAGCCGGCATCGGAGGGGACAGGACTTTTTCGGGAAACAGCCGGATGGACTGGTGCGGGGCTGGGTTTGCAGATTCTGGGAGGTGTATGTGAAATGAGCAGCATTCTGGTGATTACTACAAGCCTGCGGGCAAAAAGCAATTCGGATATCCTGGCGGACCGGCTCGTGGCCGGAGCCAGAGATGCGGGAAACCAGGTAGAGCAGATCAGCCTGAAGGGCAAAACCATCGGGTTCTGCAGAGGCTGTCTTGCATGCCAGAAGACGCAGGCGTGCGTGCTGAAGGATGATGCCGCCTTGATTGCGGAAAAGGTCAGGAATGCGGACACACTGGTGTTTGTGACCCCGATCTACTATTACGAGATGAGCGGGCAGATGAAAACGCTTCTGGACCGCATGAATCCGCTCTATACGACAGACTACAGGTTCCGAAATGTGTACATGCTTTCCGTGGCGGCAGAGGATGAAGCGCATGTGCCGGAAAAGGCGGTCAGCGGCCTGCAGGGCTGGGTGGACTGCTTTGAAAAAGCGCGCTTTGCCGGTTCTCTGTTCTGCGGCGGCATCAATGAGAACGGGGAAGCCGGCAGAAAAGCGGGGGAACAGCAGGAGGCCTACGACTTTGGAAGATCTCTGCAGTAAAGAGCGCCATTGGCCGGAGCCTGCCGAGCCAGGACGTGCAGACGACGACTGAGTCAGGCGATATCGTCCTGTATTCCAGCAATCAGATGGTGGTCTTCTATGGCAGCAATTCCTGGGCATACACCTGTCTGGGAAAAATCACGGACAGGACGCCCGAGGAAATGCGGGACCTTCTGGGAAACGGGGACGTCACAGTCAGGCTGACGGCAGAGTGAAACAGCTGCAGACGGTTTATGAGACTTGAACGGGAAAAGGCCCGCGGCACGGTTTGCGACAACCGGACTGCGGGCCCTATGCTTTATACGGCTTTCCGGAAATCCTGAAGAACCTGTTCAATCCATTCCATGGGAACGGACAGCTGACCCGTGAAGCACAGGCGGATCCGTGATGTCAGATGGAATCAGAAAAGCCACAGAGGCCGCCTCCCACATCCTCCCTTTCAGGCGGTGTGCAGAGACAGCCCCTGTGGCTGTAAAGACAGATACTTACAGTTCCAGGCCCATCAGAATGACTTCATTTTCCTTTGTGAAGCCGTATTTTTCATAAAACGCAGGCAGAATGCCGTCACCTGCCGTAATCAGGTGAATGCCGGCCATGCCCTGGGCTTTCACATCAGCGATGCACTTTTCAAGCAGCTTTGCACCGATGCCGCGT
The DNA here is from genome assembly GCA_902775835.1 of uncultured Eubacteriales bacterium. The sequence continues at coordinate 17,081 of CACYNZ010000007.1, forward strand.
CTCTGATACTCCGGAGCCACAGCCAGGTCATTGATCTCAAACGTTCTTCCGTAATGGAACAGCATGGAAGTGCCGAGAATGAACCCTGCCACTTCACCGTCGATCACATATTCGAGGCCGTAGGACTGCCGGGATTCGAGCAGTTCCTTCACATGAATGACAGCATCCTCCGCTTTCCAGGGGTCATTCCACGGCTCGCCTGAAAATGCTGAGGCATAGATTTCACCGTACCGTTCCAGGTGCTTAAGTGTGCAGGGCTGAATGGAGTCGTGCGACATTTCCTGTGTACCTCCGCTGACAAAATGGATTGCCGGCCGGATTCGGGGCCAGGCCAGGGGAGACAAAAGGCGCCAGGACATCCGGGATGCCCTGGCGCCGTCCTGCCGGCTGAGCCGGCGGATCATAGATTACTGGGCGACTGCGTCCACCACAGCCAGTTTGACCTCAAGGTCCACATAGCTGCCTTCGCCGAGCTGGGAAGCATCGGTGGCGTCCGCGAGGCCGGGGAGACGGAACACCTTGATCTTCAGGGTGTCGCCTTCCTTGTGTTCCGCGATGATGGACTGAATCTGGGTGACACCGGTGATCACGGTGCCGTCCACGTCCACGATGATGTCAGCAGCTTCCATGCCGGCAGCAGCGGCGGGGCCGTTCTCTTCGACTTCGCTGACATACACGCCGTTGGGGATCAGGCCGCTGATATAGATGGTGGAATTGGGGTTGATGGAGCTGATCTTGATGCCCAGACGGGGCTTGCCTTCCAGACCGTTGTTGGCAGTAGAGCCATTATTGTCGGAAGAACTGCTGGCAGTGTTTACTTCAGGGGTTTCGATCTTGCCGCTGAGCACGTCTTCAATCAGGGGCTTGGCCGCATTGATCGGGACGCACAGGCCGATGCCTTCAGCCACGGTGCCGGAGAACACGCTACCGGTATACTTCAGGGTAGGAATGCCCATGAGCTCGCCGGTGACAGAGAACATGCCGCCGCCGGAGTTGCCGCTGTTGATGGCAGCATCCACCTGGATCATGGAGTTGGTCACGGTTTCACGACGGCCGTAGCGGTCGTAGGAAGTGGAGGACATGGCACGGTTCAGACCGGAGATGACACCCGTGGTCACGGTGCCGGAGAAGGTTTCACCCATGGGGTTGCCGATGCAGATGGCCCAGTCGCCGACCTGCAGGCTGTCACTGTCGCCCAGTTTCACGGCAGGCAGGTCCAGCTTCGGCGCGTAGACAATGGCCACGTCCAGGTTCTCATCATAGGTGACGACTTCTGCGTCATACAGATCGGGTTCGGTCTTGTCGGGGTTGGCGACGGTGACCTTGATGGTGGAAGCGTTTTCCACCACGTGGAAGTTGGTCAGCACATAGTGCTCGGCGATGACAACACCGGAACCGGTGGCACTGAGCACTTCCTGGGACTGTCCGCGGTCACGGCCGTAGTCGTCGCCGTAGCCGAATCCGTAGAAGCCCCACAGACCGCTGTTGGAATAACGTACATTCTGGTAGTTGCGGATGCCTACCACGGAATCCTTGACCTGGCTGATGGCCTCGGTGAAGGGGGAAGTGACGACGACTGTATTTTCAGCCACAGCCGTGCGGTTCAGTGCCAGGCCGGCACCGGCTCCCATCAGGACAAGCGCGCAAGCCACAGCAATGATTTTCTTCATAAGATTGGTCCTCATAACGGAACCTCCTTGTCACAGTATATTCGGAAGGGGTCTTTCCTGCTTCCAGTTGTGAGTATAGGAGGTATTTTTAACAGGAAAATGAACAAATTGTAAAGGTTTGTAACCGGATCGTGAAATCATTTTTCCACCATGCGGATGAGCTTCTCCTTCTGTCTGTTGTAAGGATGTTCGCGCAGAGGCGGATTCAAATGCGTGTGGCCGAAGAGCACGGTGGACGGGTGCGTAAACTCCATGAATCCGTATCTGCCGTGATAGGCTCCCATGCCGGAGTGGCCGGTCCCGCCGAAGGGCACGCCGGGCACCATCATGTGCACGCAGACCTCGTTGATGCATCCGCCGCCGTACTGCTGACGCGTCATCTCACGGACAGCCCATTTCCGGCTGCGCGTAAACAGGTAAAGCGCAAGACCGTGCTCCCTTCGTGCAATGGCATCCATGAGCCGGTCAATGTCCCGGTCATCAAAGGGGATGACGGGCAGAAGCGGGCTGAAGAGTTCATGGTTTGTAAGCGGCTCGTCCAGGCTGGCAGGATAGATCAGGGTGGGCTCAAAGCGCAGATTTTCCATGTCCCCGTGCCCGCCGAACACGATCCGGTCCCGGCAGGCCTTCGCTTCGTCCGCGCACTTCTGCCAGGCACCGGGGCTGATGAGACGGGGATACTCGGGACTTTTCAGGGGATCGGTGCCGATCTGGCGCTCAAAGGCCAGCTTCAGTTCCCGGATAAAATCGTCCGCCACTTCCCGGGCTACGGCCACCTGATTGATATTGATGCAGACCTGGCCGCTGTTGAGCAGCTTGAAGAAGGCGATTTTCCGCGCGGCGTCCTTGATGTCCGCATCGGCGCGGACCACGGCGAAGTTCCCTGTTTCCCCGCCCAGCTCCAGGGCGACGGGCGTCAGGTGCCGGGCAGCCTTTTCCATGATATGCCGTGCCACACCGGGCGAACCGGTATAGAAAATCTTGTCAAAGCGCTCCTCCAGCAGGAGGTCTGCCGTGTCGTGACCGCCGTCCACAAGGGATATGTATTCCGGGGAAAAGGTTTCCTTCACAAGGTCCATGAGCACGGACGTACAGTGGGAGGACTTGGAGCTGGTCTTGAGGATGGCTGTGTTTCCGCCGGCAATGGCGGCGGCGAGCACGCCTAGGGACAGAAGAATCGGAAAATTGAAGGGGGAAATGATCAGGGTGACGCCGTAGGGCATGCGGTACACCCGGGTGATCAGGCTGGGAAAGCAGGCGAGGGAGCTGAAATGCACTTCAGGCCTTGCCCAGCGTCGGAGTCCGCGGCGCGTTTCCCGGATTTCCATCAGCAGGCTGCCGATATCGCAGAAGTATCCTTCCATTTCATGCCGCCCCAGGTCCTGGTGCAGGGCGTCGATCAGCCGGGACTCGTACTTGCGCACCGCGTGTTCCAGTTGCTCAAGCTGCCGGAGCCGGAAGGACAGGTCCAGAGTCTGACCGGAAAGGAAATAATTTCGCTGCTGCTCGAGAAGATCGTGAATCTGAGTTGCGTTCCACATGAGTGCATTTCTCCGTTTCAGCTGTCACGTGCGCGGACAGGCATTCCTATTATACGCCGGGCGGGAAAGCGCGGAAAGGGATCCATCGCTCCAGGTGGAAATGCGGCAGAAAAAAGGGTATGATAGGGAAGAAAACAATGTGGAAAGGAAACTGCAGTCATGACGGATGTTCGGCGGCTTACCATGGAAGAAGCGGAAAAGGTATACATGGAACAGATGCAGGACGATTTTCCGGAAGATGAACTCAAGCCCTGGCCGGTCATACGCCGGAGCATGGAAAGAGGCGGGTACGCATGCTACGGCCGCTTCAGCGAACAGGGGCTGGATGCCTATGCCTATTTTGTAATGCTCAATGAGGAAGGAAAGCATCTGGCACTGCTGGATTTTCTGGCGGTACAGAAGCAGGAGCGTGATCAGGGCATCGGCAGCACGTTTCTGCGCGAGCTCGCCGCGGCGTGCCTGACGGATCAGGATCTGGTGATTCTTGAGGCGGAAGATCCGGAATATGCGGCCACAGAAGCGGAAAGGGAGACCCGGGTCCGGCGACTGCATTTCTACGACCGGAGCGGGATGGTGGATACCGGTGTGCGCTACCGCACTTATGGCGTGCCCTTTGTGATTCTGGAATGGCCTGTACATAGCCTGCATGACCGTGAAAGCGTGGCCCGGGCCTATGAAAGCCTGTACGGGAGCGTGGTGCGCGGCTCGTATTATCCCATCATCCGATGTGACAGGCCGGAGTGAACCTGATACATGGACAGAGGAAAAGAACCGTGATGCCCGGCAGAATGTGCCGGGGCACGGTTCTTTTACGTCTGCATTCAGGGATTCCGGCTCTGGAGGTGCGTGATGGCTTTTGCAAAATCCTCTGCCCTGTAACTCTGCAGGATCATGGCATTTCCATGGGTCTGGATCAGGTAGGAGGGCAGGGAATGGATGCCCGGATTCCGCGCAAAGGCGAGGTCCTGCTCCAGGGCAAGGTCGGCACTTTCGTCCCTGTAATGCTGCAGGAACAGGTTTTCATCGATTCCCTGCTGACGGACAATGTTCAGGATTTTCTCAAGATGCGTGGTGGGCAGACCGTCAGGAACAAGCCAGGCAAAAAGTCATTGCGCTTCCAAATATGAAACAGGACGAAAATGCAGCATCATAGGGTGAAACATAGCAGCAAGCCAGTTTTCAGTGAAATCAACAAGTTTACTGATAGGGGCTTTTTACGCTGTTTTTTCCAGTGAACTTGCTACTGTTGAGTAGTAAACAAGTAGTGCAAAGGGCATCGGTCAAAAGCCGATGCCCTTTGCATTGCCTGTTGGCGACAATAGGAGGAAGGTGAATTGAATATGAGTATGATTGCCAGTTTCCAGTAAAAACTCATGTGAAATTCATGTTTTTTGATTCTGCAAAAAAAAGCTGAAAAAGGTGTTGACATATCCATTCAACTAGTGTACTATCTGCCTAGTGCACTAGCAAGGAGGGATTGTATGCGATACGACCCCATGCTGCCGATCTACCTTCAGGTCATGCGTGATCTGGAGCAGGAGATGGTAACCGGACGCCTGAACCCGGGGGACAAAATGCCATCCGGCCGGGAACTGGCCGTGAAGTATGAAATCAATCCAAATACAGCCCAGAGGGTATATCAGGAACTGGAAGCGGAAGGACTGGTGGAAACACGGCGCGGTCTTGGCACGTTTGTGGTGGAGGACGCTCAGAAACTTGCTGGACTCCGCTCACAGCTTGCCGCGGACGTGGTCCGGAAATACCTGACGGACATGGCCAAGCTCGGGTTTTCCCACGAGGAAGCCTGCGAATATATCAGGAGGAATGAAGATGCTTGAAAGCAGAGAGGTAACCAAACAGTTCGGATCCAAGACCGCAGTGGACCATATTTCACTGAAAATGGAACCGCGGCATATCTATGCCATGCTCGGGCCCAACGGCAGCGGCAAGACCACCTGGATGAAAATGGCTGCAGGACTGATCAAGCCTACCAGTGGGGAAATCCTGTTCCGGGACCGGCCGGTGGACGTGGAGAGCCGGAAAGAGATTGCCTATATGTCCACCGAACCCTACTTCTACACCTGGATGACGGTGAAGAGCGTGGGAAAGTATTATCAGGACTTTTTCCAGGACTTTTCCATGGACCGCTATCAGGAGCTGATCCGGCGCATGGAGCTGACGGAAGACCTGAAGACCCGTTCGCTTTCCTCGGGCATGATGGCCAAGCTGAAAATCGCGGTGACCATGGCCAGAAAAGCCAAGGTGTTCATGCTGGATGAGCCCTTCAACGGCATTGATCTGCTGGCAAGGGACGCGATTGCGAAAACCATTCTGGAAGCAGCCGGAGACGACAGCCTTCTGCTGGTGTCCACCCATATGGTGGAGGAAATGGAAAGCTTTGCGGACACGGCGGTGTTTATCCGTGACGGGAAGCTGGTGGCTGTGCGCGAGCTGGAGGAAATGCGGGAAACGGAGAACAAGTCCATGACGGACAAGTACCGCGAAATTTACGGACATGTGGAGGCGATTTCATGAGCAAGCTGATCAAATATGAATTCCGGAAGACCTGGCCGGCCAAACTGGTGGTACTGGCCTTTACATTGATCGCGGAGATCGTGTTCCTGGTGGGCGTGTTCGGGGATAATCCTGATCGGACCGGGATTGGCATTGCGCTTCTGGCCCTCACGGCCATGTTCGGCATATTTGCCATCGGCGTACAGTCCCTGGTGATTCTTCACAGGGATATGAGCACCAAGCAGAGCTACATGCTGTTCATGACGCCCAACAGCCGCTGGGCCATTCTGGGTGCCAAGGTGCTGGAAAACGGACTTTCCGTGCTGCTGTCCGGTGCGTTTTTTGCGCTGCTGGCCCTGGGGGATCTCAGTCTGCTCCTGGGCAAAAATCATCAGCTGGAACAGCTCTGGACCATGATTCAGGATGTATGGCGCTCCTTCAACGCGGAGATTGAACTGAACCAGATGAACTTCCTGCTGTTTGCGCTGTTCATAGTGATTTCCTGGGTGAATACGGTCATGACGGCGGTGCTGGCGGATGTGGTGGCCTGCGCCCTTCTCAACGGAAAACGGTTCAGCGGCCTGATCGCCTTTATCCTGTTCTTTGTGCTGAACTATCTCACGGCGAAAATCGGATCCCTGGTGGGCACGGGCGCTTCGTTCTCGGACCGCATGCTGATTGAGAGCGGCCTGGAACTGGTCTTTGCCGTGATCATGTATCTGTGCTCCGCCACCATCATGGAGCGCAGGCTGAGCGTCTGATCCCGAATAAGAATGAGCGTCGGAAACAGATTCCGGCAGAAAAATGAAGGAATATGCTGAACAGGGGAGAAGAGGGAAGGCGGTGCAGCACATGTCCCGAAAAAGAACGGGCGTGATCCTGATGATTCTCTCTGCAGTTCTGCTTGCCGGAGCCGTGATTTCCATAGCTGTCAATACGCCCGCAAGTGGACCATGGGCCGGCACAATCACCCAGTTCAGGCAGGCGTTTGACGGGCATGGCATGCTGGTAGCGCTTCTCGGTGCGGGCGGACTGATTTCCTTCCTTGCGGGAAGCGTACTGCTTGTCTTGCACAGAATGAACGGATAAACTGTATTGGCATTTGCTGCCGTGAAGTGATGGCTTCACGGCATTTTTCTTTGTCCGCAGATACTTGCAATCCCGTGTGAAATGACGTACAGTATGAAAATCCACAGGTATGAGGGGAGGGGAGCTCATGGGACTGTTCGACAGCCTTGTGGAGCGGGGGCAGCATTTCAGCGATCTGAACCGTTACGTTTCCGATTACAGGATTGTGGAGGAAAAGGACAGGAAAGGCCGCGTCCGGAAGAAAGCCGTGTATGTAGGTGCCTGGATATCCATACGGGACTTTGATGCCGGGAAGGCGCGTGTGCTCTGGGCTGTCCTTGCGCTGAGCATTCTGACGGTTCTTACCTATGGATACATGGCACTTCTGACCCATGCGTCCAGCGGGCAGTTCTGGGTCATGCTTCCGATACTGGCAGGCCTGTTTCCCTGCCTCTATCTCATGATGGGTGCCACATCCCTTCCATTCCGGGGAAAACCCATGCGCCGGGACCAGTACATGCACAGCTTCATCCGGGTATTCCGTTCCGCTGTGGCAGTGGCCGCGTTCGCGGCAGTGGGCCTGCTTGCATCGCTTGTGGACCGGGCCGTGCGCGGTGACTGGCTGTTTCTGCGCTCTGACTGGGCATTTGCTGTATCTGCCGTGGCATGCGCTGTACTTTCCCTGCTTGTGATTCTCCTGCTGCGCACCCTGGATGTGCGCGAGACTGCACAGGAAAGTTCCGGCATGAAAAATGACGGATGGAAGACGGAATAATGCACGTTTGTGTCCTGTACCGATGGATGAGAAAAAAATCATTCAGGAAAAAGTGCACCTGAAAAACTGTGAAAATGCCGGTCGTTATTGACTTTCTGTCCGGAAATAGTTCACAAAGGGACGGGCGGCTTTCCTTGACAATTGCATGGTTTTTGCATTATTATACAGCATGCTCAAGAAAATCTCATATTTTTTTGTGCAACAAATAAATTTGGGAGGAAGAATTGGCAATGAAGAAACTTATGGCACTGCTTCTGTCCATGATGATGGTTCTTTCTGTCTTCAGCTTTGCCGGCGCTGAGAATGTCAGTGCGGACAGCATCGCTGACGATCCTGAGTTCCAGGTCATGAATCTGGGCAACTACAAGTACGGCGAAGATTACATCTCCCTGTATGAGCAGGTTGGTAAGGACATTACCATCGCTGACGTGCACGAAGATGAAGAAACCGGTTTCGGTTATATCACCGTGGACGGCGAAGAGAAGCTCCTGGGTCTGGACTTCCTGACCATGGCCATGGTGTACAACACCACCCCTGCCGGCGACTATGAGACTGAAGAAGACGTCTACGCCGCCTGGTGGAGACTCTACATCACCCGCTGGAATTACCTGCTGCCTGAAGTTCCGCTGTACAGCAACGAGTACTACGATCTGTACAACGCTCAGATCAAGGGTGTTCAGGAACATCCCACCAACCCCTTCTGGGGCCCCCAGCGCGCTCTGATCGACTGGTCTTCCGAGAAGGCTGATGACTCCATCATTCTCGGCAACAGCACCGAACTGTCCGGTCAGTTCCGTATTCCTTCCTTCGGCAAGAGCTCTCCTGGCGCTTCCGATAACGACATCGGCTTCCTGACCACCGGTCTGGAGACTGTGTCCACCACCAAGGAAGGCGGCTATGTCTGGAATGACACCGTTGTGGAATCCCATGACGAAGTTATCAACGAAGACGGCACCCTGACCTACACCATCAAGATCAAGGACGATCTGAAGTTCTCCGATGGCAGTGCCATCACCGCCAAGGATTACCTGGCTTCCACCATGGCCAGCCTGAGCCCTGTGTATACTGAGGCTGCTGCCCGTGAGTCCAATGGCCAGACCATCGTTGGCTGGAAGGGCGCCTATCAGCTGTACACCGGTCCCGACAGTGCCGAAGGCACCAAGGAATTCGCCGGTCTGCACCTGATCGATGATTACACCTTCTCTGTGACCATCGTGGCTGACTATGCCAACTATTTCTACAAGATCACCTATGGTGCCTTTGATGCTCAGCCCGCCGCTGCTTTCCTGGGCGAAGGCGTGGAAATCAAAGATGACGGCAATGGCTGCTACCTGTCCGATGAGTTCTATGCAAAGAACGAAGAAGGCAAGTATGTTCAGGCTGAAGCCATCCGCAAGCTGTGCACCGACATCAGCGAAGAGAACTATGCTGCTTATCCCTGGTCCGGCCCCTATGTCGTGAAGTCCTTTGACAATACCGACTCCACCGCTACCCTGGTGAAGAACGAGTACTTCAAGGGCAACTACGAAGGCGCCACCCCCAAGATCGGCACCATCATCTACAAGCGCGTGGTTTCCGCTACCCAGATCGAAGACTTCAAGGCTGGCGGCCTGGACGTCATTGCCGGCATCACCGGCGGTGCTGACACCGACAATGCTCTGAAGCTGGCTGACGAATCTGACGGCAAGTATGTGTACACTCACTACAGCCGTGCCGGCTACGGCAAGCTCGGTTTCCGTGCTGACTTTGGACCTGCCCAGTTTGTGGCTGTGCGTCAGGCCATCGCTCTGTGCATGGATCGTGCTCAGTTCGC
>CACYNZ010000008.1 GCA_902775835.1 uncultured Eubacteriales bacterium
CCAGCTTCACAACTGCCTTTTTGAGGGCAAATCTGTCGAATCTGGTAGGTAAAATGGCGATCCCGGCGCGATTCGAACGCGCGACGTTCCGCTTAGGAGGCGGACCCTCTATCCTGCTGAGGTACGGGACCATGCGCTCGAAAGTCCTTATTTTTCAAGGCTTCCGAGGATTCGGTGACTGTTCACCGTGGAGGTTGGAGTGCCTTTTTCTAATCAGGAAAGTTCGATTTCTAATCAGCTTTTCTAACTTTGGCGGTAGGACATTTTCCCACATGCTGATTTCGACCTTACCGAGTAAGGATGTCGGAGTAACAGGGAAACCGGGTCACTTCCGAACGCCGTTCCCGTTTTCATTTTCCGGAAAGGCGGTAGTCGGCCTACTTCTTAGGAGGCGACCGCTCTATCCTACTGAGCTACGGAACCATATCTTCCAAATCCTTCTTCTGCAAAAGATTTTCGATTTATTCGGTCATCCTCCTCTGCGGAAGGAACCGATGCCTCGTGCATCAGCGTCTGACTGTAAACGACAGCTGCGATTATCACAAATCGTGTATCACCTGCCTTGTCAGCCATCGCTTATCTACTATACCATATTTTCACGATGAGTTCAATGCGCCTTTCATGTATTGAAAATCAGCCGATTTCCATTGAACAGAAACTGCCCGTTCAAAGCCCGCAGTCATGAAATAAAGCCCAGAACAGCAGCATCGTACCTGAATATACATTTTCTATGATCTTTCAGATACAATGCTGCTGTTCTTTTTCCATATTTGCATTCAGCTGCATACAGAAAATCATTCATACAGACCGGGTCCATACTTCTGGATCAAGGCATTTTCTGTCATCATGCTTTTCTGAGTTCTTCAATCAATTCCATAACCCGGTTGGTCCCATCTGCAGGCGGAGCATTCCGCACAGCATTTTTCAATGCATCCCGCTGCTCCCATGTCCGCATAAGTTCCTTTACCAGCGTTTCCCGGGTCATATTTTCCTGAAGCAGCACCCTGCACAATCCGCGCTTCTCCATACTCTGGGCATTCAATATCTGGTCTCCCCGGCTCGCGCCTTTGGGATACGGAACAAGAAGCATCGGTTTGTCCAGCGCCTGGAATTCCATCAGCGCATTACTTCCTGCCCGGCTCAGCACAAGATCTGCACAGGCCAGTGCATCTGGTATTTCCGCGTCCAGGAACTCAACCTGAGCGTATCCTTTCATATCCGCAAGGTGTTCATCCAGGTTTCCCTTTCCACAGATGTGCGCCACATCAAATGTCCGGGTAAGTTCCGGAAGCGCTTCCCGAAGCACCTTGTTCACAGACTGTGCCCCGGAGGAACCGCCCATCATGAGCAGCACAGGTCGGTCACCGGAAAATCCGAACACCTGCAGTCCCTTTTCCCTTGTCCCGCGGAAAAGATCTGGTCTCAGGGGCGTGCCCACGCATTCCGTACTGCCGCCCAGAGCCTGCGCGCATTCGGGAAATGTTGTCACCATACGCGTGGCAAACGGCTTGCAGAGTTTATTCGCCAGTCCTGGCGTCAGATCACTCTCGTGGCAGAGCACCGGAATACGGTGCAGCCAGGCACCTATGACCACCGGTACCGCAACAAAACCGCCTTTGCTGAACACAATATCCGGCTTGATTTTTCCCATCAGGGAAGCCGCCTGAAACACGCCCTGGATCACCCGGAACGGATCCTTGAAGTTCTGCCAGGAAAAATACCGGCGAAGCTTCCCCGTCTTGACTGCATGATACGTGATGCCCGGTATGGAACGGATCTTCTCCGCTTCCATGCCGCTGCTCGTCCCGATGTAGTGGATCTCATATCCCTGTTCCTGAAGTCTCGGGATCAGAGCCATATGCGGCGTCACATGCCCCAGGGTACCGCCCCCGGTAAGTACAATTTTCTTGCTCATGTCCATTCTCCTCGTTCAGCGCAGCATTTCTGTCCCATTGCGCGTAACCACGGCATAGCACATGGGAGAACGACGCACTTCCGTGCGGGAAAGCGTAATGGCACTGAGGATATCCTTTTCCGCCTTCCCGGCTTCGGCCTCATTCCTGGCGAAGATCGTTCCGATCTTCTGTCCTTTTTCGATTCTGTCTCCCACTCTGGCCGTGAGAATATATCCCACAGAATAATCCAGAACATCCGTTTTCCGGATGCGGCCGGCACCCATGGCCTGTGCGGCCATGCCAAGAGCAGTCGTATCCATGGACCGGACATATCCATTCTCCGCGGCCAGAAGATCCTTCCGGACATTCGCCTGAGGCAGCAGCGACAGATCATCGCATACCGCCGGATTTCCGCCCTGAGCACGGATCATCTGCCGGAACTTTTCAAGTCCTGCACCAGACGCCAGTGCCTCTTTCAGCAGTGCCGCGCCTTCTTCAGGCGTACTGACCCTGCCCGCCAGCAGCAGCATGTGTGCCCCCAGAAGCAGTGACACATCCAGAAGATCCCCGGTGGTCCTTCCGGAAAGCACGTCTATGGCATCCTTGACCTCAAGCGCATTGCCCACATGGGTTCCCAGCGGCTGATCCATCCCTGTCACCAGGGCTGTAACAGGCTTGCCCGCCAGATCTCCGATCCTCACCATGGTCCGTGCCAGTTCCAGTGAACCCTCCAGGGTCCGCATGATGGCGCCGCTGCCGGTCTTGACATCCAGCACAATGGCATCTGCACCGCTGGCCAGCTTTTTGGACATGATGGATCCGGCAATCAGCGGAAGGCTGTCCACCGTGGACGTTACATCCCGAAGCGCGTAGAGCGTCTTGTCAGCCGGTGCCAGCCGTCCCGTCTGTCCGATCACCGCAAGGCCGATATCATTGACCTGCCGGATGAAATCTTCCTCACTCATCTCAACGGACATGCCCGGAATCGATTCCAGCTTATCCAGCGTACCGCCGGTATGCCCCAGGCCGCGTCCGCTCATCTTTGCCACCGGCACGCCGCAGGCCGCCACCAGCGGAGCAAGAATCAATGTGGTGGTGTCACCGACACCGCCCGTGGAATGCTTATCCACCTTCACGCCGGCAATCCCGCTCAGGTCAGCGGTATCCCCGGACTTTGTCATGGCCATTGCCAGGTCCGTGGTTTCCCGGTCCGTCATGCCATTGAGCCGGATTGCCATGAGCAGAGCAGACAGCTGATAATCCGGAACACTTCCCGTCGCCGCCCCTTCCACGAAGAGTTCAATGGCTTCCCGGTCAAGCTCCTGACCGAGTTTCTTTCTCGTAATCACATCAACAATTGTCATGGCTCTGTCTCCTTTCAGAATATTCTCAGCGACGGTTCCGCGTTCAGCGTCAGCTCTGCGGTTTCACCCTTCATCAGCTGATAGTATGCTGCAGACCCGATCATGGCCCCGTTATCGGTGCACAGGCCGATGTCCGGCATGTACAGACGGATATGTTCCTGATCGCAGGCTTTCTGCATTTCCCGGCGCAGCAGACGGTTGGCGCTGACACCCCCGGCCATGGCCATAATCCGGCTTCCCGTCTCCCGGGCTGCCAGCACGGCTTTTTCCACCAGGGATGAAACCACAGCGTAACGGAAAGACGCCGCAAGGTCCGCCTTCGGAAGCGGCTCGCCTTTCATTTCCATCTTGTTCACCGCATTGAGGAATGTGGTCTTCATGCCTGAGAAGCTGTAATCATACCGGCCTTCCACATGGGGATGCGGCAGCGGCAGCGCATGCGGATTTCCCTCTTCCGCCAGCGCGTCCACCCGCGGACCGCCGGGATAGGGCAGGGAAAGCACCCGTGCCGCCTTGTCAAAGGCCTCGCCCGCCGCGTCATCCACCGTCTGGCCCACCAGCACATATTTTCCGTACTCCGGCACCTGAACCAGATGCGAATGTCCGCCGGACACCACCAGACAGAGAAACGGCGGTTCCAGGTCCGGATGACAGAGAAAATTGGCGGAAATATGCCCCTCAATATGGTTCACCGGGATCAGCGGCTTGTCCAGGGAAAAGGCAAGGCCCTTCATGCAGCTCACGCCGGTGAGCAGCGCGCCCACCAGACCGGGGCCATAGGTCACCGCCAGGGCATCCACATCCTCCAGGGTCATGCCCGCTTCCCGCACCGCCTGGTCCACCACCGGATCACAGGCTTCCACATGCGCCCGGCTGGCAATTTCCGGGACCACGCCGCCGTAGAGCGCGTGCAGATCAATCTGGCTCAGCACCACATTGGACAGTATTTTCCGGCCGTCCTCAATCACCGCCGCCGCCGTCTCATCACAGGACGTCTCCAGCGACAGAATCCGGACATGTTCCTTTTCCCGAAGCAGGCGCACCTGCTCCCTGGGATCACTTCTCACGTCGATCACTCCTACGAAAACACAAAACTGCCGCCGCCGACGCGGCTGCACAGAGAATGCCGAAGGTCACGGCAATCAGCAGTGCGTAATGCACAAAAAACTGCGTGGGCATCAGGCGGATCAGCAGATCCGTCTGCGGATTCAGCATCCACAGCTCATTGGAAAAAAACAGCTCATGAAAGCCGATGAACAGGGAAGGAAAATCCACCATGCCCCAGACGATCAGCACAAGAGCCAGGATCAGCAAAGCGCCGAACCCGGCCAGGACGCCGCCCAGCCATGCGCGCCTCCGTCCCAGGAACAGTCCGGAAAGCATGGATGCGGCCAGCACGAGCGCGGAAAAAAGCAGCACGGTCCGGTCCAGGACAAACAGTTCCCGCACATCCTGCATGTGCCGGATCTCGTGCGCCTGAAACAGCTGCGCGCCATCTGACACGTACCCGAACTCCGGATTCTTTCCTGACAGGTAGTCCGTGATCATGGTCACCATGTCCGGATACTCACGCTCATCCAGACCGGTATACGCACCTGGCGCGTCCCTGCGCATCAGATATTCCATGATCCCCGGACTGCAGCCCAAGGCATCAATGGTCTCCGCCAGAAGCGCTGTCAGCAGGGACAGGCCTGTCAGGATACCGAGGAACACGGAAAGATATGTTCTCCCTCTCATGGCTGCCCTCAAAAAAGCGGACTGCCTGCCGACTGGACAGGCAGCCCTTTTCCTTACTGCATTTTCAGATATGCGGTGACAAACCCTTCCAGGTTGCCGTTCATCACATCATCAATATTGCCCACTTCATACCCGGTACGGTGATCCTTGACCATGGTATAGGGCTGGAATACATAGGACCGGATCTGGGAACCCCATTCGATCTTCTTCATTTCACCCTTGATGTCCGCCATCTGCTGTTCCTTTTCGCGCTCCCGCAGTTCCAGCAGCTTGGCCTTGAGCATTTTGATACAGGTGGCACGGTTCTGCACCTGATCGCGCTCAGTCTGGCAGGACACCACAATGCCGGTGGGATAATGCGTCATACGCACGGCAGAGCTGGTCTTGTTGACGTTCTGTCCGCCGGCACCGGAAGAATGGTAGGTGTCCACGCGCACATCCTTCATGTTGATCTCGATCTCACCGTCGTCATCATCCAGCATGGGTGCCACGTCCAGGGATGAGAAAGAGGTGTGCCTGCGGGCGTTGGAATCAAAGGGTGAAATGCGCACCAGACGGTGCACGCCCTTTTCGCCGCGCAGATATCCGTACACATGGTCTCCGTCCACCTCAAAGGTGACGGACTTGATGCCGGCTTCATCGCCTTCCAGCAGATCCAGCACCTTCACCTGGAAGCCCATGCGCTCACAGTAGCGCGTATACATGCGGTACAGCATCTGTGTCCAGTCCTGGGCCTCGGTTCCGCCCGCGCCTGCATGCAATGACAGCACCGCATTGCTGTCATCATAGTGTCCGCGCATCAGCGTTTCCAGCTCCAGCGCATCCGCCTGTTCCCGGAGCCGGGCGATCTCCGCGCCGACTTCCTGAACCATGTCCTCATCGTTTTCTTCCCGGGCCAGGTCCATCATGACCTCGATGTCATCGGCCGTGGAAAGCAGTTTTTCATAGTGTCCGAGGCGGTTTTTCAGTCCGCCCACCTTCTGGTTCACCTTGGTGGAGCGGTCCAGATCGTTCCAGAACTCCGGCTGGTTCATTTCCTGCTCCAGCTCCGCGATCTGTTCCCGCATATGCTCCACATGCAGCGCCTCACCCGCGCTGAGAATGCTCTTGCGGATATCCTGTATATCCTGCTGATACTGTTCAAGATCAATGATTGCCATAATGGTTCCTCCCTTATTCTGTCATGAGTGCGTGCAGGCATTGACCGTTACAAGAAACCGTTTCCCTTCTTCATGCCTGCATGCTCCTTTCACTGCTGGGGAGTTCCCAGGTTCTTTCCGTGGCAGTTCTTGTACTTGAGTCCGGACCCGCAGGGACAGGGATCATTGCGTCCCACTTTCTTTTCCGCATGCTTCGGGGCGGCCGGGCCCGGAGCCGGCGGTGCCTGCACCTTCGGACCGTTCATGCCGGGAATCACCGGCGGCCGCATCATGCGCCTGGGTGCGGCGGGGCCTTCCTCCATAGGCCTGGCCTGCTGCACTCTCTCCGGCATTTTCACCAGCTTGGTCTGGCAGATGCCGCGCACCGCATCCTCGCGGATCAGGTAATTCAGCTCGTCAAACATGTATCCGGCTTCGATCTGATATTCGGTCACCGGATTCTTGCCGGAATAGGCACGGTATCCAATCCCGTCGCGCAGCTGGTCCATGGCGTCGATATGGTCCATCCACCGGCGGTCCACGGCGCGCAGCAGCATGACACGCTCGAACTCGCGCATGTCAATGCCCAGTTCCGCGATCTCCTTCTCACGCTCTTCATAGAAGGCCAGCGCGTCCTGCGTGAGCGCCTCCTTCAGGCCGTCCTTGTCCTCATTGTCCACCAGATACTGCTTGCCGGCAATGAACCCGTGATGCACACACAGGTTTTCCAGCCAGTTGGTCAGCTCTGTCATATCCCAGTCCGCGGATTCCTCCGCCGCACAGTACCGGCCTATGCCGTGTTCGATGAGCTTTTCTTCCATGCCCAAGATGTTTTCCCGGACGTTCTCGCCCATGAGCACGCGGCGGCGCTGACCGTAGATGACCTCGCGCTGGCGGTTCATGACATTGTCATATTCCAGCACGTGCTTTCTGATCTCGAAGTTCCTGCCCTCAATGCGCTTCTGGGCGCTCTCGATCTGCTTGGTCAGCATGCCCGCCGTCAGCGGCTCGTCATCCGGCAGACCCATGCGCTCCACCATGCTTCCGATCTTGTCGGAACCGAACAAGCGCATCAGATCGTCTTCCAGAGAGATGAAGAACTGGGTGGAACCGGGATCGCCCTGACGTCCGGCACGTCCGCGCAGCTGATTGTCAATCCGTCGGGATTCATGGCGCTCCGTGCCGATAATGTGCAGTCCGCCGGCTTTCAGCACGGCCTCGTGCTCCGCATTGGTTTCCCTGGAGAACTTCTCCAGCAGCTCCTGATAATGCCGGCGTGCTTCGAGCACTTCCTCGCTGACATTCTCCGCATGGCCCGTGGCCGCCTCAATGAGCTCCGGATCCACTTCCTCCTGACGCATGGCCCTGCGCGCCATGAAGTCAGGGTTGCCGCCCAGAAGAATATCCGTGCCGCGGCCGGCCATGTTGGTGGCAATGGTCACGGTATTGAGCCGTCCGGCCTGGGCCACGATCTCGGCTTCCCTTGCGTGATTCTTCGCGTTGAGCACTTCATGCTCAATGCCCCGGCGCTCCAGCATGGAGGAGAGCATCTCGGAGGTTTCCACCGTCACAGTGCCCACCAGCACGGGCTGGCCCTTGCTGTGGTGCTCCTCAATGGAATCCAGCACGGCCTGGAACTTGGCCTTCTTGTTCTTGTAGACCACGTCATCCAGGTCCTTGCGGATATTGGGCCGGTTGGTGGGGATCTCCACCACGTCCAGATGGTAGATGGCCTCAAACTCGTCCTCTTCCGTCTTGGCCGTGCCGGTCATGCCCGCCAGCTTCTCATACATGCGGAAATAGTTCTGGAATGTGATGGTGGCCAGTGTCTTGCTCTCGCGCTCCACCTTCACGTGTTCCTTGGCCTCAATGGCCTGGTGCAGGCCTTCGGAATAGCGGCGGCCGATCATCAGGCGGCCGGTGAACTCGTCCACGATCACCACCTGGCCCTGCTGCACCACATAGTCCACGTCCCGCTTCATCAGCGCATGGGCGCGCAGCGCGCAGTGCACGTGATGATTCAGCTCCGCGTTCTCGGAATCATTGATATTGCTGATGTGGAACGCCTGCTCCACCTTCTGTGCGCCTTCATCGGTGAGCGCCACGGACTTCTTCTTCTCGTCCACGGTGTAATGCTCGTCCCGGCGCAATCCGCAGACCACCTGGTCCACGCGCTGGTACATTTCCGTGCTTTCCTCACCCTGGCCGCTGATGATCAGAGGGGTTCTGGCCTCATCGATCAGGATGGAGTCCACTTCGTCCACAATGGCATAGTGATGGCCGCGCTGCACCAGGTTTTCCCGGCGGATCTGCATGTTGTCGCGCAGATAGTCGAATCCGAGCTCATTGTTGGTGCCGTAGGTGATATCGCAGGCATAGGCCTCCCGGCGCTGCGCCGGTTCCAGGTCATGCACGATCAGGCCCACGCTGAGTCCCAGAAAGCGGTGCACCTTGCCCATCCATTCGCTGTCGCGGCGGGCCAGGTAATCATTGACCGTCACAATATGCACGCCCTTGCCGGACAGGGCATTGAGAAAGGCGGGCAGGGTGGCCACCAGCGTCTTGCCTTCACCGGTCTTCATCTCGGCAATCCGCCCCTGATGCAGCACAATGCCGCCCAGGATCTGCACCCGGTAGGGACGCATGCCCAGCACGCGGTCATCCGCCTCGCGCACCAGCGCGAACGCGTCCGGCAGGATATCGTCCTCCGTCTCGCCGTGGCTCAGCCGTGCCTTCAGCTCCTGGGTCTTTGCCCGGAGCTCGTCATCCGTCATCCTTTTATATGTGTCTTCCAGCGCTTCCACCGCGCGGACGGTTTTCTCCAGTTTCTTCAGAGCGGAATCATTGCTTCCGCCCAGCAGTTTCTTAACAAATTCAAGCATAATGAAAAGACCTCATTCCATGGGGAATACAGAGGAAAGTATACCTTTGCCGTGAAAAACTTGCAAGCCCTCTTGACATCAGGCTTCCGGGCGGTATAATCACCTGGTGTCAATCAATTTTCCTTGACAGCGAGGTGTCCAATGTCCAGGAGTGATGTGGAACGCAAGGTGGAGCTGTCCTGGCTGCTGGCCTTTTACGAGGGCGTGCTCACGGAAAAGCAGAAGCAGGTGCTCCGGCTGTCCTGCGAGGAGGATATGAGCCTCCAGGAGATCGCCGATGAAACCGGCGTGACCCGGCAGAACGTGCATGAGATTCTCTCCCGCACCTCGGACAAGCTGTTCCGTCTGGAAGCGGAACTGCATCTGGCAGAGCGCTTCCGGGTCATGCAGGAAAAACTGGAAGCATGCCATGCGGCACTGACCGGGAATGACACAGCTCTTGCACTAAAGATCCTGGAGGAAATCATCCGGGTGAATCAGGAGGATACAGATGGCCTTTGAAGGCTTGACGGAAAAACTCAATCATGCCTTCCGGAAAATGTCCGGGAAAGGCAAGCTGAATGAACAGGATATCAAGGAAGGCATGCGGGAAGTCCGCATGGCGCTGCTCGAAGCCGACGTCAACTACAAGGTGGCCAAGGACTTCATCAAGCGCGTCACGGAAAAATGCTCCGGTGCCGAGGTCCTCGACTCCCTGACCCCCTCCCAGCAGATCGTCAAGATCGTCAATGACGAGATGGTAGAGCTCATGGGCGGTTCTGTGGCCAAGCTCACCTGGTCGCCCTCCGTGCCCACCATCTACATGCTCTGCGGTCTGCAGGGCGCCGGCAAAACCACCATGTGCGCCAAGCTCGCCGGCTATCTGATCAAGCAGGGCAAAAAGCCCATGCTGGCCGCCTGCGACATTTACCGTCCCGCCGCCATCCGTCAGCTTCAGGTGGTGGGTGAGCAGGTGGGTGCCATGGTGTATGAAAAGGGCACCCAGGACCCGGTGAAGACCGCGCAGGAAGCGGTGCAGCAGGCCCGGTACTACGGCCGCGACGTACTGATCATCGATACCGCCGGCCGTCTGCACATTGACGTGGAGCTCATGGATGAGCTGGCCCGGATCCGGGATGCGGTGCATCCCCAGGAAATTCTGCTGGTGGTGGACGCCATGACCGGTCAGGATGCCGTGAACGTGGCCCAGACCTTCAACGAAAAGCTGGACATCAACGGCGTCATCCTCACCAAGCTCGACGGCGACACCCGCGGCGGCGCGGCCCTGTCCGTGCGTGAAGTCACCGGCAAGCCCATCAAGTTCAGCGGCATAGGTGAAAAGCTCACCGAGATCGAGCCCTTCTATCCCGACCGTATGGCCGGACGCATTCTGGGCAACGGCGATATCATGACCCTCATCGAGAACGCCCAGGAAGCCATTTCCGAGGAAGACACCGAGGACATGGCCCAGCGCATGATGAGCGGGAATATCACGCTGGATGACTTCCTGAGCCAGATGCAGTCCATGAAGAAGATGGGCGGGCTTCAGAAAGTGCTGAACATGCTGCCCGGCGTCCGGATCACCCAGGAAGTGGATGACTCGGCCCTCAAGGTGCCGGAAGCCATTATCCGGTCCATGACCATGAAGGAACGCCGCAATCCCGGCATTCTCAATGCCAGCCGCCGCAGGCGCATCGCGGCCGGCTCCGGCACAAGCGTACAGCAGGTCAACCAGCTGATCCGTCAGTTCGACCAGGCCAAGCAGATGATGAAGCAGATGCAGGGGCCCGGCGCGCGCAGAAAACTGGCGGCCATGATGCGCAACAGCAAATAAGATGGCTTCCGCATGGCGGTTTCCATAGATTTACAAGGACAATATGTACAGGAGGAATTTCATTTATGGCAGTCAAGATTCGTCTGAAGAGAATGGGTATGAAGAAAAAGCCTTTTTATCGCGTGATCATTGCGGATGACCGCAGCCCCCGCGACGGCCGCTTCGTTGAGGAAATCGGATACTACAATCCCATGACCCACCCCGCCGAGATCAAAGTGGACAATGACCGCGCCAAGTACTGGCTGGGTGTCGGCGCACAGCCCACCGATACCGTCCGCATTCTGCTCAAAAAGACCGGCGTGATTGAGAAGTAAGGTCCCGCCACAACCCATCCGGGTTAGAAAGGAATACCATGCAGGAACTACTGACCTTTCTGGCGCAGTCCCTGGTGGATCATCCGGACCAGGTCCATGTGAGCAAAACGGAAGGATCGGAAGCTGTCCTTTATGAACTTGAAGTGCCTCAGGAGGATATGGGCAAGGTCATCGGCAAGCAGGGCCGGATTGCCAAATCCATCCGCACCGTCATGAAGGCCGCCGCTCCCAGGGACGGAAGATACGTGGATGTGGATATTCACGAATCCTATGATTCCTACGTACCCCAGGACAGCGAAGGATGACAGGGACTGAACCCCCGCCCCGGGCACACCGGAAGCGGGGGTTTTCTGTATCCTTATGCCTGCAGCGCCAGAATGCCGGCGCGGATCGCGTCCGCCACCTGGCTGCTTGGAATAGCGGATACCGGCGGCACATGGGTGAACAGTCCCCTGTAATGATAGGTTTCCTGCATGGAAAGGCAGGCCCAGTACAGGTCATTGCACACGTACTGCCCGGCATCCCCGGAAATCTCCGCCGGCGCGTACTTCCGCATCTCACGGACCAGGCGCTCCAGGTCCAGGCCGGTCCGTCTTTCCTCCGGTCCGCACATGTCGATTCTCTCCCCGTCAAACACCTGACCCGCGTTGTCCGGAATCCGGGCCCGGCGCATGTTCTGTGCCCGGGCTTCCGGCGTGATCGCATTCCGGCCGCCTGCCACACCGTGGCAGAGCACATAGTCCGGCGCAAACACGCGTATTTCCTTTTCCAGTTCCCTGCCCGCCAGGCCGAAGACCACCGGCAGACGGCAGACGCGGACAGATGCGCAGCCGATCCGGCTTTCCAGAAGACGCACGGCTTCCCAGGATGCGTTGATATCATCGCCGCCGAAGGGTTCAAAACCTGTCACCAGTATATTCATGACTGTTTCCTTTCTTGACCATCCATGGTCTGTTTGCTATGCTTGAGGCACGCAAGGGAGGTGAGCACTTGGCTCTGAGCTGCTACTGCAGAAAATGCAAAATGGATGTTCCGGCTTCTTCCGTCTGTCCCAGATGCGGCACAGCCCTGCCCCCTTCGTCCCAGCGTTCCGCCTTCTGCGTGGATCACCGGCCCGTGGCCGACTGGATGTGCTGGAACAGCGTCATGCGCATCGTGCTTCCGGTCTTTTTTCTGGTCATTGTGCTGGTCCCGCTCCTGGAAGGCCTCAGCGGCGGCACTCATGCCGTGGAAACGCTGCTGTCGGGCAGCTTTCTCCTGACCATGCTGGAACTGCTGGCCGCCCTGATGCTTCTTGTCCTGATCCTGCTGCTTTTCCAGGGCAATGATGTCCTGGACATCGTGGTGGACAGCCGGGGCGTGCATGTGCGCACCTTCCTGCCCGAACCCACTTTTTTCAAGCTTCTGGCCCGGTTTCAGTCCCCGTCCCTGGCCGGAACGGATGACATGCCCCAGGTCCAGTCCCTGGACCTGAGCTGGTCCCAGGTCCGGCGCGTACAGCTGTGGCCCGAAAAGAACCTGGTGCTCTTCTACAGCCCTGTCTGGTGGATGCGCGTCAGCATCCCGTGCACGCCATTTACCTATCCGGATGTCCTGCATCTGGTCCGGGAAAAAGTGGGGAAGAAGAAGCAGGTGATCAAGCCCGGGGAGCTGACCGTGGAAGCGCCGAAAAAGGCCGGCACCCGGAAAACATCTGAAAAAACTTCTGAAAAAAAGGCCGCGGGAACAGCGGTTCCCGCAGCCAGCCATCCCGTGGACGAAGCATTCCTTCAGCAGATCCGTGAAATGAACGCCTATGATGAAATGCAGTCCCGGGATTCATGACCGCACATGCGGTCTTTTTTTATGCCGTTCCATACCCCTCCAGCCGGAGCAGTGCGCGCTTGACCTGAGGTCCGCAGCGGAATCCGCCCAGGTCCTTTCCGCCCAGCACCCTGTGACAGGGCGTGACAATGAGCACCGGGTTCTTTCCGCAGGCATTTCCCACCGCCCGGGCACCCCCGGGACAGCCGATCTGCTCCGCCACCTGCGCATAGGTGCGCACTTCGCCCCAGGGAATGCCCCTGAGCGCCTGCCACACCCTCTGCTGGAACTCCGTGCCAATTGTCTGCAGCGGGAGATCGAACACGCGGCGTTTTCCCTCAAAATATTCCCGCACCTGCCTTTCCACTTCCCGGGCAAGTCCACAGCACGGAGCCGGGTACGTGTCTTCCCGCAGGTCCAGCAGGCACAGCCCCTGGTCCACTTTTCCCGTCATCCGGCCCAGGGGCGTCATGAAGCTGAAGTATTCCATGTCCTCACTTCTCCAGGCATTCGCACAGGCACATCAGGGCATCCGCCGCCGCCCACAGATTATAGCTGAACCAGGAACTGTACGGCCGGCCGTCACTGTAACGCTCCGTGACCAGCCCGTCGCTCGGGCACCAGCGCTCCGAGAGCACACCGTACTGTCCATACCCCGTTTTCTCCGGATACAGTTCCAGGGTCTGCATGAGCCAGGCCAGACCGTCCTCGGAACGCATGGCGTGCTCTTTCCTGCCGGTGATTTCGCCCAGCTTCTTCAGGTCCCGGGTAATGAGCACGCCCATGGGATGGATATGCGGATTGCTCACCGAGGTAATGGATCCGCCGCAGGCAGACCAGCCCTCCCGGATGGGCACATGCTCCGGACGCGTGCGGTAGCCGAAACGCCAGAAATACTCATACTCGGCACCGATTTCCAGCCATTCCGCTGCCTGATCGCTCTTTTCCAGATCCCACAGCAGGCTGGCCGCGCGCACAAAGGCGAGATTCCCCTCCTGATCCACGGCCTTCCAGGTATCCATGGGACTGCCCCAGGCACTGAGACCGCGTATGAACCCGGCATAGTACTGCATGCCCCGCAGGGCGGCCTCACGGCAGCGCCTTTCCCCGGTCAGGCCGTAGAGCAGCACAAGCCCGGTCACAAACCAGCAGCCCGCAAACCCGTCATAGTCCAGCACTTCCCTGCGGTCCACCGCAAACGTGTAACCCATAGCCCCGTCTTCGCGCTGCAGGTCCATGGCGGTTTCCAGCACCCTCCGCGCGGTTTCCAGCCAGGCCTCCGGCGCCTCTTTCCCGTGCCGCTTCAGGAAATCCACGGCGTAGAGCAGGCTGTAGACCGCCGTGCCCGACAGGTACGCACAGTGACAGTCCCGCAGAAGACCGTACCCGGTCCACCATCCGTTCACCCGGCTGCCTCCGGCAGAGGGCACCGTGAGGTCCCAGAGCATGCCTGACTCCGGATGATAGCAGGCACAGATCCGGTCCAGCTGCTCCCTGGCGCTTCTCGCGCCGTGATAGTCATGCCGTCCCGTAATCTCCTCATACATGAGCATGGGCAGCGCCAGCACCGCTCCGCCGGTCCACCCGATCTCCGTCACCTGACGCCAGGGCCGCAGTGTGGTCCAGTCCGGCAGACGGCAGCAGCGGTTGGTGTATTCCTCGCCGTCCCAGTTCAGGTCCACAAACGTGGAAAACAGTGCGTCCGCCGCTTCCCGCAGACTTTTCCCGTACACCGGCAGATCCCGGCGCCGCACATATTCCCGGCGTATGATTTCCGCCGCCATGCGCTCATTGCCCGAAAGATGGTAGATGCGTCCCCGGGCGCAGCCGTGACATATGCTCTCTCCGAGCATCTGACCATTCACGGTCTTGTCAATGAACTGGCAGGGGTCATCCGTATACCCAAGGCTGATGCCCACGCCGTCAAGAGAGGCAAACACGCCGTTCTTCGCGCCTTCATCCGTATACGGATCCACGCTGATGCCCAGCACTTCCCCGTCCCGAATCAGAAGCGCAGCCGGCATGGCCGCGCGGTCCGCCCGGAATTCCCACAGCGGAGCGCAGAAGCGCTCATGCCACTTATCCGTCAGAAGCGGATACTCGCCGCGCTTTACGCGGTCCGCGCCATTATCCCCGAACATGCATCCGGGGATCAGCGGAAACCCGGTTCCATGGATCTTCAGACGGACCCGCACCGGGCAGGTGCTCTCCGCTTCCAGCTCATAGCGCGTTTCCTCTTCTCCGGGAAACAGCCGGAGCGTCACCTGTCCGCCGTTTATGGGATATGCCGCGTTTTCCGCTTTTCCCAGGTCTGTCCAGATACCGTCCTGGTAGACTGCCAGACTCAGTTCCATAGCGTCACCCCTTCAGACCGCTGGTCGCAATCCCTTCCACAAAGTACTTCTGACACGCGAAGAACAGAAGCATGACCGGCGTCACGGCCACAAACGCCATGGCCATGACCTTGCCCCAGTTCACCACGGACTCCGAGTCCAGGGACATGCGCAGGGCAAGGGAAATGGGATATTTCCGCTGGGTGCTGATGAAGATCAGGGAATTGAAGTAATCATTGTAGGTCCACAGGAACTGGAACAGGCCTGCCGAGAACAGGGCCGGCTTCATCAGCGGCAGCAATATGCTCCAGAGCGTCCTGAGCGTGGTGCAGCCGTCCATATAGGCCGATTCATCCAGTTCCCTGGGTACGCCGCGCAGGAACTGGATCAGCATGTAGGGGAAGAAGCTGTTGCAGCACAAAAGGGCCGGCACATAGAAAGGCATGTATGTGTCCACCCAGTGAAACTGGTTGTACAGCAGATATCTGGGAATAATGACCACGGCGCCCGGCAGCATCATCAGCGCGATGAGCACGGAAAACAGAAGACCCTTGCACGGGAATTCAAAGCGCGCAAACGCGTAGGCCGTAAGGCACGCGGAGGCCACCGTGAGCAATGTGGTAGGAATCACCAGCACAAACGTGTTGATGAAGAACTGGGTATAGGTCACGCGGCTGGCGCCTTTCCAGCCCTCGATATAGTTTTCCGGATGCCACTGTGTCGGGAAAAGTGCCGTGGACCCGAAAATCTGATTGTTGTCCTTGAACGTGGCAAAGAACATCCAGATGATGGGATACAGAAGCACCAGGCCCACCAGGAAAATAATCAGGTAATCCACAAACCGTCCATCCTTGCGGCGCATTATCCTTACCCCCTTCTCACTCGTCGGAATAATGGACCCAGAACCGGCTGCTTCCGAAAATGACAAGCGTCAGGATCAGGATCACAATGAACTCAATCCAGGAGATGGCACTGGCATAGCCCATATGGAAATACGCAAAGCCTTCCTGGTACAGGAACATGCCGAGCACGTATGTGCTCTTGCGCGGACCGCCGGTGGTAATGATGGCGGGACTGGTATAGTTCTGCAGTTCCTGAATCGTCTGATTGAGAAGCGTGAAGAAGATAATGGGGGAGATCTGCGGGATCGTGATATGGAAGAACCGCTTCCACCATCCGGCTCCGTCAATCTCCGCGGCCTCATACAGGGAGGAGGGCACGTTCTTGAGCGCGGCCAGGAACATGACCATGGAAGACCCGAACTGCCATATTTCCAGTCCGCACACCACGCGCATCGCAATACCCCGGGTTCCGAGGAAATGCACGGTCTCAAGGCCCAGCGCGGAAAGCATGGAGTTGATCATGCCGTTGTCCATGAACATGAGCCGCCACAGAAGCGCGATGGCCACGCTTCCGCCGAACAGGGACGGGATATAGTACAGCGTGCGGATGAGGTTGATGCCCCGGATGTTCCGGTTCAGAAACACCGCCACCGCAAGAGCCAGAATCAGCTTTCCCGGCACTGTATAGACCGCAAACTGAAGCGTCACCTTCAGTGAATTCCAGAAATCCCGGTCCTTTGTCAGGAGCTTCACATAATTGTCGATCCCCACAAAGGTCATCTTTCCGCCCACGGTATAGTCATGGAACGAATAGAACAGGGAAGAGAAAAACGGATACAGCTGCAGGGCAAGAATACCAATGATCCAGGGCAGAAGATACAGAAACGCCTGGTAATCCCGCTTGGTATAATGCTGTTTCTTCACAGCCTGGGAAGACCGGATCATCATAGACGGTGTCTCCTTTTTCAGCATTTGATACGGAAGGGAGCCCTGCCGCATGGCAGGGCTCCGCTCTCTGGGACAGAATGATTACTGCTCCAGCTCCTTCAGCTGCGCGATGGTATCCGCCGCCGCTTCAGCAGGAGTCATGTCGCCGTAGGCGATGGCTTCCACTGCATCGTAGAGGATATTCTTGCACTCAGCGGTGGAGAAGATCTTGTCGTTGGGGGTACCGGAAATCGCCACAGCGATGTCAGCCGCATCCGTGACCAGCTTGGTCAGGCTGCCATTGGCTGCGCAGATTTCGCGGGCACGGGCCGTAGGCGGCACGGAACGGGTGGCACCCAGGGTTTCCATGGCCGTCTCGTTGGTGAAGAAATAGTTCAGGAAAGCAGCTGCCTGTTCCGGATGAGCGCAGGTCTTGGTGATGGCCAGCACCTGAGGAGTGTTGGAAGCCCAGCCGCCGTCGGTGGCATCTTCAGCCACAGGCAGGCTGCCCGCATAGTACTCAGTGCCTTCAGGGCCGTTGGCAACCATGACGTCCACGGTGGAGATGTAGGCCAGAGCAGCCACATACTTGCCAGCGAGCCAGTTCGCGTCGGACTGGATGTTGTCGCCGGCATAGGCAGCCATGTACTCAATGCTCGGCACGCACTCGTTGTCGAACAGTTCCTTCACAAACTCATAGATACGGGTGAGGTTTTCCTCGGTCAGGGCCAGCTTGCCGTCCTGGAACACGGCACCGTTGGTCAGCTGCTTGGCATAGCTCATGACAAACAGAATGGCCACATAGTCCTTGTTGGCGCAGAACAGATAGACATCCTTGTCATCCGTGGCTTCACGGACAGCCTTGCCCAGGGCAATGATGTCTTCCCACTTCATGTTGTCCACGACCAGGTTCACGCCCAGCTTCTCAGCCAGCGCCTTGTTCACCACCACGGCGGGGCCGGCAATGCCGGTGGGCAGGCCGAGCTGCTTGCCGTCATAGTAGCCGTTGATCTGCTGATGAATGTAGCCTTCCTCGAAGACAGACATGTCAATGTCGAAGTCATCCAGGTTGTAGAAGTAATCACCGTTGGCCACATAGGTAGGGAAGGTTTCCGGATCGATCTGCACGATATCCGGAGCCGTGCCGCCGGTCAGTTCCGTGGCCAGCTTATCATGATATCCGTCAGCGCTGCCGGGCTCATACTCAATGGTGACATTGGGATTGAGCGCCTCAAACTGCTCAATGACCTTGATGGTTGCCTCATTGCGGGCATCGCCGCCCCACCAGCGGAAACGCAGGGTGACTTTTTCCTCAGCGGAAGCAAAGCCCACTGCCAGCATGCTCAGCATGCACAAAACGAGCATCATGGAAAGAAACCGTTTCATTGTGAATCAACCTCCCATTTTCTTGATGCTGCTGCATCATATGTGCATATTAACATACACTTTTTGAAAGAACCATGTATTTTTTATCCTAAATTATTACCAACTTATCACTTCATGTCCGTTTTCCGTGACCAGAACCTGGATTTCCCACTGGGCAGAATCCTTTCCGTCCCGGGTATAGACTTCCCATCCATTATTCTCATCCGTGAACACATCCGCGCTGCCCATGTTCACCATAGGTTCAATGGTGAAGATCATGCCCGGCACCATGAGCATTTCCGTGCCCTTCCGGCTCACATAGCTCACAAAGGGATCCTCATGGAACTCAATCCCGCAGCCGTGTCCGCCGATATTGCGCACCACGCTGTAGCCGTTTGCGCGCGCATAATCGTTCACCGCCTGTCCCATGTCGCCCAGGAAAGCCCAGGGCCGGACTTCATCCAGGCCGCGCTCCATGCACTCCTTTGTCACCTGAACCAGCTTCCGGCGCTCCTCGCTCACCTCGCCGATCATGAACATGCGGGAAGAGTCCGAAAAATACCCGTCCAGAATGGTGGAGCAGTCCACGTTCACGATATCCCCGTTCTGAAGCACCCGCTCCTTCAGCGGAAATCCGTGGCACACCTGACTGTTCACAGAGGTGCATACACTGTAGGGATAGCCCTGGTAATCCAGCGGTGCCGGAATACCGCCCATGGAATAGGTGACTTCATTGACAATATCATTGATCTCGGAAAGCGGCATGCCCTCCCGGATGCGCTCGCTCACCGCGTCCAGGCACGCCACATTGATCCTGGCGCTTTCCCGGATCTTCTGAATCTGTTCTTCATTCTTGATCAGCTTATGACCCGGGACCTCATGACCCTCATCCCTGATCATACGGACCTTCTGGTCAAACGCCAGATGACATGATTTATACTTCTTCCCGCTGCCGCACCAACAGGGCAGGTTTCTTCCCAGTTTTTCGAGCATACTGATCTCCTTTCTCTGACCGTTGTCATGATCGCTCCTGAATATACCACAAAGTGCCTGACTTGCAAGATGTTCATTGCCTTTCCGGAAGCCGTGTGCTATCCTCATGCCAAGGAAGGTGATTGATATGATCCGTCGTTACCGCTATGGAAATCCCGTTTCCACGCCCGCTGTTGTCCGGAGCCTGCCCGTGACGGACGGCTGTCCCGAAGAAGTGCAGGTACAGATTAGCGCACCCTCCGTCGTCTTCACCAGAACCCTGGAAAAGGATGACATGGTCTTCGGTCTCGGGGAACAGCTCCGCGGCATGAACAAGCGCGGTCATACCTATGTTTCCTTCAATACCGACGACGGCGTGCACTCCGAGGAAAAGCAGAGCCTGTACGGCGCCCACAATTTCCTGCTCATTGCCGGAAAAACCTGCCTCGGCCTGTTCCTGGACGATCCCGGCGAAGTCATCATGGACATCGGCGAAACCGACTATGCACGCATGCAGCTCAGGTCCGTCAACGGAAACCTGAACCTGTATATCATCACCGGCACGGATGCCATGGACATCTGTCATCAGTTCCGTCAGCTCATCGGCCAGAGCTATGTGCCGCCCTTCTGGGGCATGGGCTATATCCAGAGCCGCTGGGGCTATGCCTCCGATAAAGCCATCCGCGAAGTGGTGCGCATCCACCGGGAGAAGGACATTCCCCTGGACGGCGTATGCCTGGACATTGACTACATGGACCACTTCGCGGCCTTCACCTATGATCCCAAGGCCTTCCCGGACCTGAAGGGACTGTGCACGGATCTGGACGCGGAGCATATCAAGGTCA
This sequence comes from uncultured Eubacteriales bacterium, assembly GCA_902775835.1. Next base: position 20,232 of record CACYNZ010000008.1, read on the forward strand.
TTCCCATCATGGACGCAGCCATCGGCTATGACTATGACAGCGTGCCGCGCAATGAAGGGCTTGAGAAAGGATACTTCGTGCTGCGCGAAGACGGCACGCCCTTTCTGGCCGCCGTATGGCCTGGCATGTGCGTATTCCCGGATTTCCTGCGCCCGGAAGTCCGTTCCTGGTACGGAAAGCTTTTCCATCCGCTGCTTGACGCCGGGATTAGTGGCTTCTGGCTGGATATGAACGAGCCCTCCATCTTCTATACCCAGCGCGGACTTCAGGCAGCCTGGGATGCTTCCGACCAGCTCCGAAACATGAAGCTGGAACCCGATGACATCTGGCGCGTCAAGGGACTGTTCTATGACATGTCCATGAACCGGACGGACTTTGCTTCCTTTTATCATGAAGTGGACGGTCAGAAAGTCCGGCACGACCAGGTGCACAATCTCTACGGTGCCGGCATGACCATGGCCACTTCCCAGGGCATGCAGGACTACCGGCCCGGTGAGCGCTTCCTGCTCTTCTCACGCTCCAGCTATATCGGCTCCCACCGCTTTGCGGGCATCTGGCAGGGCGACAACAAGTCCTGGTGGTCGCATATTCTTATGAACCTGAAGATGATGCCCAGCCTGAACATGTGCGGCTATCTCTTTACCGGCGCCGATCTGGGCGGGTTCGGAGACAATACCACGGAAGACCTTCTGCTGCGCTGGCTTGAGCTTGGCATATACACGCCGCTTATGCGGAATCATTCCGCCCTGCACACGCGCGAGCAGGAAATCTACCGCTTCTCCTGCTGGGAGGACATGCGGAATATACTCACGGTGCGCTACGCCCTGATTCCATACCTGTATTCGCTGATCATGCAGTCCGCTCTGAACGCGGATCTCATGTTCCGGCCGCTGGCCTTTGACTATCCCAGGGACGAAATTGCCCGGCATATTGAGGACCAGGTCATGCTGGGACCTGACTGCATGATTGCCCCGGTCTACGAACAGAACGCTGTCGGCCGGCCTGTCTATCTTCCGGAGGACATGCTCTTTGTGCGCTTCCGTTCCGCCTGGGACTATGACTGCATTCCCATGAAAAAAGGCGCGCATTATGTGATGCTCGCCCTGAACGAAGCCGCCCTGTTCATCCGCAGAAATGCACTGCTGCCCCTGTGCACTGCCAGAGTCCAGAGCACGGAAGACCTGGATCTTGAGCATTTCCGTCTCCTCGGCTGGGTTACGGACCGTGCGGAAAGTGCGCTTTACACGGATAACGGACACTCGCTTCCGGAGTCTGCGGATGCGCACACCTTCCATTTCCGCGTGCGCCTGAGCGAAAACAAACTGGTTTCCGATTCGGACCTTCCTGCGGATCTTTCCGGAATCTGCACGGATGCGGAGGCGGAAGCATGATCTGCACCCTCTGTCCCCGCCGCTGCGGCGCTGTCCGGGACAAATCCCAGGGGGCTGGATTCTGCCACCTGCCTGAAGGCATGCTCATCGCACGCATTGCGCCTCATCTCTGGGAAGAACCGCCCATCAGCGGAAGCCGCGGCACCGGCGCTGTGTTCTTCAGCGGCTGCACGCTTCGCTGCCGCTACTGTCAGAACGCCGAAATCTCCCACCGCAATCAGGGAACGCCCTTTACGCCCAGGGATCTCGCCGAAGCCATGAAAGTACTGGAAGACATGGGCATGCAGAGCATTTCCCTGATCACGGCCACCCCCTTTATCCCTCAGATTCTGGAAGCCCTCAGCATCTACAGACCGCATCTTCCGCTGGTCTACAACACCTCCGGCTATGAATCTGTGGAAACCCTGAAAATGCTGGACGGCGTTGTGGATGTATACCTTCCGGACTTCAAGCATGTATCCCCGCGTCTTGCCCAGCTCTGCACCGGTACGGAAGACTATTTCGATGTCACTTCCCGGGCCATCCTGGAAATGGTGCGGCAGTGCGGAACTCCATCCTATAATGGGGAAGGGATCATGCTGCGCGGTGTGCTCATCCGTCATCTGATCCTTCCCGGATGCACTTCCGACAGTCTCCGTATCCTGGACTGGATTCAGGAAAACCTGCCCCAGGAAATCCCGGTCAGCCTGATGCAGCAGTATACGCCCTATAATAATGTGGATATTCCCGGTTTCCAGCGGCATATCACCAGCCGGGAATATCACCGCGTAAGCTCCTATCTCGAGCAGCTGGGCCGTCCCGGTTTCCGTCAGGGTCCCACCTCCGCAGATGAAGCCTTTGTGCCTTCCTTCAATGCCCCGGACAGTTTTGTTTACCTTCCACAGCGTTCCTGAAATCAAAAGAATGGGACATTTAACCGGCCGGTCCGATGTCTCATTCTTTTTTTCCACATGTTATTTGGCTCTGTTCTTATCTTTTTCAGAACCCGTGTGGATAAATACCCTGTTTTCCACAGTTTTTCATGCACAGCCTGTGGATTGTGTGGATAACTTATGTTCATATCTTTACGTTATCCACATTTTTGAAATAATTTTTTTCATATTTGTTTTTTTTACGCCATCCCGACATCTGATGCCGGAAAATTCTGCACAGATATCCACATGCCCCGTAAATTTCCCTCAAATCCTTATCATATCTTCATTTGCCAATCATCCTTTCTTATTTTATAATATAAGGCGGTACACCTTTATTCACACAGTAATGAACACCCAAAACCCTTATGTTTATTCGATTTATGGCTGTTTTTCACAGTTTCCACACGGTCTACTACTACCACTGCTATATATATAATTGACGAAAGAGGTATCACATGATCTTCTCAGCGAATACTCAGGAACTGATTGAGGGATTGAATGTTGTCACCCACGCCATTCCGGCAAGGGCTGCCAACAAGAGCATGGAATGTGTGCTCATGGAAAGTTTTGATAACGAACTGAGTCTGACCTGTACAGACGGTTCCGTTATTATCCAGACCTATGTGAAAGCAGAGATCTCGGAATCCGGAAAAGTTCTTCTTCCCGGAAAACTGCTTTCCGATCTGATCAGGAGATTTCCTGACAGTACGGTGAACTTCAATATCAACGCATCACATATTGCGTCGATCCGCTGCAGATCCACCAGAAGCAATATTTCCGGACTCAGTGCTGTGGAATTTCCGGATCTGCAGGATCTTTCCTCCGATACCACTGTGATCATTCCTCAGAATATTCTGAAGAACATGATCAACAAGACGGTTTTCTCCGCTTCCACGGTGGATTCCAAGCAGACACTCACCGGTGTTCTGTGGGAAATCAGTGAGGAAGAATTCCGTATGGTGGCACTGGATGGCTTCAGGCTTTCTCTTCAGGTGAACCAGGAACAGTATTCTGTGAAGAATTTCGTGCAGAATATGAAGGCCATCATTCCTTCCAGAATTCTCAATGAAATCGGGAAATCTCTTTCTGATTCGGATGATCCCTGTTCCATTCAGTTTGAAAAGAACCGGGTAAAATTCAATTTCAACCGCTATAATTTCATTTCTGTTCTGCTTTCCGGTGATTTCATGGACTATCGGCGCATTATTCCAGATACGTTCAAGACCCAGGTGGAAATCAACAAGACGGTTCTGGAAGAATCCATTGAGAGAGCAAGTCTTCTGGCACGTGAAGGAAAGAGCAATATCATCAAGATGAGCATTCAGGAAGAGAGCCTGATCATTTCTTCCAGAGCGGATCAGGGCGATTTCATGGAAGAACTCCAGATTTCCCTGCATGGAGATCCGATCAATATTGCTTTCAACCCGAAGTATATTCTGGATGTGATCCGGAATATTCCCGATGACATCATGATTATGAACATGAATTCGAATGTAAGTCCTCTGATTGTGACAAACAAATCAGAAATTGAGTCTCTTTATCTGATTCTGCCGGTGAGGGTGTAATATCCTGGCTGTGAAAGCTGAAACTGAATAGATGAAAAGGCACTTTTATCTGAAATGCAGAGGATGGATCACCATTTGCAAAGGATAAAGTGCCTTTCATCATATGGGATTGTGATGGTATGAAGATTGAAAGGATCTATCTTCATAATTTCCGGAATTATGAGGACATTGATATACACCCTTCTGAATCAGTCAATATATTATATGGAAGGAATGGATCCGGAAAGACGAATTTTCTTGAATCCATTCATTACTGCGCGCTGGGTAGAAGTCACAGGACCAACAATGACAAGGAAGTTGTATCCAAGAACGGAAAAGAAGCCAGCTGCCATATACATGTAAAGACCGAAACAGAGAGAAACAAGATCAGTATCCGGCTGACTCCAGGCATGGATAAGAAGAAGCAGGTCATCATCAATGGAAACAAGGCTGGAAGAATTTCTGATCTGATGGGGAAGCTTCGCTGTGTCATGTTTTCTCCGGAAGATCTCATGATCATCAAGGAAGGACCAAATCTGCGGAGAAAATACCTGGACATGATGATCAGCCAGATCAGCACGGGATATTTTGTTGCACTTCAGAAATATGCAAGAGCTCTGGATCATCGCAATGTGCTTCTGAAGGACATGAGAAAGACGCAGCACGTCAATACGGATCTGCTGGATGTTTTCGAACAGGAACTGATAGAATGTGCAAAAGTTATCGTTCCCATGCGGCATGAAGTCATAGAGAAACTGAAAGACTATGTTTCCAGGTATTATGGGGAAATAAGCAGTTCGCCAAATGAAAAAATCTCCATCCGCTACAGCACCTGTGCCGGAGAAGACGGAGAGATCGAGGAAAGTCTGAAAAAGCAGTTTCTGGAAAACAGGGAACGGGATATTCTGTATGGTTCCACAAGCGTGGGCATTCACAGAGAAGATATGATCTTCTATCTGAATGGATATGAAATGAAAACCTTCGGGTCCCAGGGACAGATCCGGACTGCTGCGCTGGCGCTGAAATTATGTCAGATTGATATATTTGATGAACTGACAGGGGAAAAGCCGGTTTTGCTTCTGGATGATGTGATGAGTGAGCTGGATATGACAAGAAGAACTAAGCTCATTGAAAAGATCAGTGACGTTCAGACATTTATCACATGTACGGAAAAGAGTGATTTTGTTTCCAATCCTGATTATCATATTCTCGAAGTAAAAATGTGTGAAGGAAAAGGAATCATTCACGAAGAAGACCAGATTGCATCAGCGGAAGAGGATATGGAGCCGGAGTTTCTGTAAATATTCATCTGGACAATATATTGTGGTTTATATAGGCATGAACCACTACGACCGAAAATGTTTCACGTGAAACATTTTCGGTTATTTTTTTGAAGATGGAAGCCAATGATTTGCGAGCAGACTGAAACACTCAATGATATCCAATATGGCTGCATGGATTGTGTTATCGTTTTCGCGAAAATTCCACTGTATACAAGAAAGTAGTCATGAATAACTGTGCAGAATAATGTTTCACGTGAAACATTTTGTGAAAGACTGAGTATGGAACGTGTATCCCATATTTCTTTCGTTGAGGGATATGACACACGCAGACAATGTTTCACGTGAAACAATTGAATATGATTCAAATATCATGAATTGGGTTCATTCATAGTAGATATGTCGAAAATGAAATGCAGAAAAAAGATGGAATAAGAAACAGATTCAATTTCAGATGCTCATATAAAAAATGACCATCAAATGTACATAGAATTTGATGTCTCATCTGAAGGATTGTGTGAGTCACCAAACTCAGAATACTGAGAGTGGAAGAATCACAACGCTGCTGGTTATCAGCAGTGTTACTTGGCAGATAGTGGATGAATGAAAATGTTTCACGTGAAACATTTTTCTGATAATACCGACTTCAAAGTTTTAGGCATGGTTTTCATCAGAAGGGATGATGGAATTTTTGCATCAAGGATTTCATCATGGTTTTTCAAATCGATATAAGTGTTGTGAAACAGATCTTTCTGTCTGTGAAAGAAAGATGTACCCAAGACACAGAAAGATAAAAGAGATAAGGGACTAAAATCAGGTTCAGAGAAGACTTATATATAATGAAGAAACACATGCAGGAAATCTGAAAAAAGGAGTTTTTCATTGTTACAGTTTATGGAATGAATAATGATCTTATTCCTCCAGAAAATATTACGGTGACAGACGTTTGAGAACCGGATAAAAACTAGCCTGTATTATAGACAAGCGTGAATGATAAAGAAAAGAAATT
>CACYNZ010000009.1 GCA_902775835.1 uncultured Eubacteriales bacterium
TGCTGGCGGACACGGAAGAGCGCCAGGAAGCCATCTGGAGCGCCCGCGGCGCGTTCCTGGAAGCCATCAAGGGCAGCACCAGCACCATGGACGAGTGCGACGTGGTGGTGCCCAGGTCCCGGATTCCCGATTTCCTCAGCCGCATGGTGGCCTGTTCCGACGAGCACGGCATCCGGATTCTGTCCTTCGGGCACGCCGGGGATGGAAACCTGCATATCTATGTCTGCCGGGATGCCCTGGATGACGCGCAGTGGCAGGAAAAGGTCGGCGCGGTGATGCAGGAACTCTACGCCTTTGCCGAGGATCTGGAGGGCAATGTGAGCGGTGAGCACGGCATCGGGCACGCCAAGAAGGCATTTCTGCGCCGGAGCCTCGGCGACACGCAGATCCGGCTGATGCAGGGCATCAAGCAGGTGTTTGATCCCAATCTGATCCTGAACCCCGGCAAGGTATGCATGTAAATCCGTCGGGGATGAAACAGACGATTTCCGGGAGGACCGGCAGCATGGCCGGTCCTCCCTTTTTTTCTGGGTCCGCGGACGCTGCGGGGTGCAAAGAATGTGTATATCTTTGCAATCAGGGAACAGACAATGCCTTGACCGGGATAAAGGCGCAATGCTATACTGTCATGTATTTGTCAGTGGGAGGTTGTTATGAAACCGCGGACGAAGCAGATCCTGAACTTTGTCCTGATTTTCGGCACATTCCTGATTGTGCTGGCCATCGGGATTTCGGATAACAATCTGGGCGACACCATCCGGGCGCTGAGGACCATGAACCCGGGCTGGGTGGCATTGTGTGCGCTGGCGTTTGTCGCCTTCGTGCTCTGCGATACCCTGTCCATCATGTACTTTCTCAGCCGCCAGGGATACCGGGTGCCCTTGCGGAAAGTGCTCTTTACATCCCTTGCCGGCCAGTACTATTCCAATATCACGCCGGGCGCTTCCGGCGGACAGCCCATGCAGATCTATTACCTGCATAAGGAGAATGTACCCACAGGCGTGGCCACCAGCTCCATTGTCATGCGCTTTGTATGCTATCAGCTGATGCTGAGCGTGATAGGCACGGTGCTCTGGATCATATACAGACCCTTTGTGGCGCAGCAGACGGGAAACGGCCAGTGGATCCTGATCGTGGGCTACGTCTATAACCTGATCATGGTCACGCTGGTCATCACGCTGGCGCTGTGGAAGAACCTGGTGCTCCGGCTGGCCGACTTCGGCATCCGGCTCGCGCGGCGCTGGATCCGGCATCCCGAGGAAACCCGGGAAAGACTGCACCGTCAGGTGGAGAGCTTTCACGGCAGTGTCATGGCCTATCGTGACCGGCCGCTGGATTTCCTGATCCAGCTGCTCATCGGCGGCCTGCAGCTCATGTGCCTGATGAGCATTGTGTATTTCATCTACCGCGGCATGAACCTGGACGAGTACGGCTACTGGCCGGTGGTGACCATGAGCGTCATGGAGTACTTGGCGGCCGCCTACACGCCCCTGCCCGGCGCCAGCGGCGCCCAGGAAGGCGTGTTCTCCATGTACTTTGACCGGATTTTCCCGAATTCCATGGGGTTTGCGGCACTGCTCCTGTGGAGATTCTTCACCTACTATATTTCCATCATGATCGGGTTTGTCGCGGTCCTTGTCCACGGCATGCGCTCGGGAAGCAGCATCCGCGAGACCATGGCCATAGACCCGGATCAGATGAAAAAGGACGAGGAAAGCGAAGTGGAAGCGGAGAAAGCAGGATCGGACTGAACCGGTCCTGTTTTTTTGCGCATAAAAAGGGTTCAAACCTGCCTGAAAACCCGTTGATTTTTCGGGCAGATTCGTATAGTCTCTTTCCATAACCGACATTACTTTTCGGAAAGGATGCAGATCATGGTCTGGAATGAATATACCCTGGGCGTATGCTATTATCCCGAGCACTGGCCGGAAAATACATGGGCCTCGGATCTGGAGCGGATGCTGAAAAACGGCATTAGCACGGTGCGCGTGTTCGAGTTCGGATGGAGTCTGGTGGAACCGGAGGAAGGCGTGTTTGTCTTTGACATGTGCGACCGTTTCCTGGACCTGTGCAGGGAAAAGGGCATGCATGTGATTCTCGGCACGCCCACGGCCACGCCGCCGGCCTGGCTGACGGAAACGTATCCGGAAGTGCTCAATACGCAGATGGACGGCACGCCCTTTTATCACGGCGGCCGGCGGAACTATACCTATGCCTCTCCCCTGTACCGGGAAAAGTGCGCCCGGATCGTGATGGAGGAAGCCCGGCATTTCGGACAGCATCCGGCGGTCATCGGCTGGCAGATCGACAATGAGCTCAACTGTGAGCGCTGCGAGTTCTACTCGGAAGCGGACACGCAGGCCTTCCGCGCGTTTCTCAAGGATAAGTACGGGAATCTGGACGCGCTGAACGCGGCCTGGGGCACGGTGTTCTGGAGCCAGACCTATACCCGCTGGGATCAGGTGTTCGTGCCCCGGGTGAACGCGGTGTCCGCCGTGAACCCGTCCCTGGAGCTGGACTATATCCGGTATGTGTCGGCCCAGTGCCGCAGCTTCTGCCAGATGCAGTCCCGGATCCTGCGCAGATACTCGCCCGGACGCTTCATTACCACAAACGGCATGTTCGCGAATGTGGACAATGCGGCCATGACAAGGGAAAGCCTGGACGTGTACACCTATGACAGCTATCCCAATTTCGCCAACGGCGTGGATACGGTCTATGACCCCGATGCGCTTGCGGACCGGAAATGGTCCATGCATCTGTCCATGGTCCGCGGCCTGAACGGCCGGTTCGGGATCATGGAGCAGCAGTCCGGCGCCAATGGCTGGTATAACAGGATGGAGGCGGCCATGCCGCGGCCGGGCCAGGTCCGGCTCTGGGCCATGCAGAGCGTGGCGCACGGGGCGGACTTCGTGTCCTTTTTCCGCTGGCGCACCGCCACCATGGGCACGGAAATATACTGGCACGGGATCCTGGACTATGACGGCCGCGACAACCGCAGGCTGCGCGAAGTGAACGGGTTTGCCCGGGATCTGAAGGCCATCGGCGAGACGTTCGGCGCGGGCTTCAGGCATCAGGTGGCCCTGCTCAGAACCTGGGACAATGAGTTTGACATGGGCATTGACCGCTGGCACGGGCGCGTGGAAAAAGAGAGCCGGGAAGGCATTTTCCGGGCCTGCACCTTTGCGCACGTGAACATGGATTATGTGGAGCTGGACTATGTGACGGCGGAGGAACTGGCCAGGTATCCCGTGGCCATTCTGCCGCACGCGGTCATAGCGTCGCCGGAGATGGCGGAAAAGCTCGAGGCATACGTGCGTCAGGGCGGCATTCTCATGCTCGGCTGCCGCAGCGGCTACAAGGACACGACCGGAAAGTGTGTGACCATGCCCATGCCGGGCCTGTTTTCCGCGCTTACGGGAACGCATGTGCAGGAATACTCCTTCCTCCAGCCGGGCGAGGACTTTCCGCGCTTTGAGCTGGACGGGGAGTGCCTGAAGGCCGGATCCTTTGTGGAGAGCCTTGAGACAGGGGATGCGCAGGTGCTGGCCCGGTATGCAGATGGCTGGCTGGCCGGCGAGCCCCTGCTGACCGAGCATGTGCTGGGCAAGGGCAGAGTGTGGCATCTGGGCGGCCTGTTCACCGAGGAAATCACCGGGGCATTACTGCGCCGTGCCGGTGTGCACGGCCCGGACTGGCTGAAGGTGCCCGCAGGCGTGGAATGCGTGCTGCGCGAAAAGGACGGGTGCGAGTATGCGTTCCTGCTCAACTACGGAAAGCAGGGCGTGACCGTGGAGGCGGATGCGGCCGAAGCCCTTCTGGAGGGCGGATGTGAACTGAGTGCGTACGGTGTCCAGGTCCTGCGGCACCGCGGATAAGAAAGGCGAAAGAGTATGCAGATCAATCATTTGGCGTCCCCGATGGGGGCGGTGCTTCCCCTGTACGTGTCCTGGGAGGGCATGGCGGAAAGGCTTTGCGTGGAGTGCGATGGAAAGAAGCTTCTGGACATGCCTGTGCAGGGCTGCAGCGCGGGCCTGTCCGGCGCGGGCCTGCCGGCGGGCAAGGACCTGACCTTCCGGGTCCTTGGCGGGAATGGGGAACAGTCCTGCCATGTGCTGCTGGACATGGGCTGCCCCCAGGGCGAGTGGATTTCCTGCCCGGATACAAAGGGCGATGTGCTCGGCGCCGGTGAGCTCCGGAGCACGTTCCAGGTCAGGGCGGGGCACGGCCGTGTGAAAAAGGCGCTGGTCCGGAGCACGGCCCTGGGCCTGTACCAGCTGTTCCTGAACGGGAAGCGCGTATCCGACCGGGAGTTCATGCCCGGGTTCACCAGCTATGACCACCGGATTCTGTACCAGACCATGGACGCCACAGAGCTTGTGCAGGACGGCGCCAACGAAATCCGCTGCCTGCTCGGCAACGGCTGGTACCGCGGGGAAATGGGCTTTCTGCACAACCGGAACAATTACGGCGACCGCACGGCGCTGCTGCTGGAAATGACCCTGGAATACGAGGACGGCACCGTGGACAGCGTGAAGACCGGCAGTGAATGGCAGAGCCGGCTCAGCCAGATCCTGGAAAGCGAAATATACCTGGGCGAAACAGCGGACGGCCGCGAGAATCCCAGGCCCTGGGGCGGCGTGGACGTGCTGGACGCGCCGGAGGCAGAGCTCGTCAGTGACGGCGGCTGCGCCAACCGTGTGGAAATGGAGCTTGACGTGGTCAGGGTTCTGCATACGCCCAAAGGCGAAACCGTGGCCGACTTCGGCCAGAACCTTACCGGCAATGTCAGCCTGCGTGTGCATGGCAGGGCCGGCGAAAAGGTGGAGCTGCAGTGCTTCGAAGTCCTGGACCGGGACGGGAACGTGTATACGGACAATCTGCGCACGGCGAGATGCCGCGTGAGCTATATCCTGTCCGGGGACGGGGAGGAGACATGGAATCCCTGGTTCTCCTTCCAGGGCTTCCGGTATGTGCAGATCCTGTCATGGCCGGGCAATTTTGAGCCGGAGCAGCTCAGGGCCCGGGTGATTCACTTTGACATGCCCGTGACCGGAAAGTTTCAGTGCTCCAGCCCGGAACTGACCCGGCTCATGCAGAACATATGCTGGTCGCTGCGCGGCAATTCCCTGGATATCCCGACGGACTGCCCGCAGCGCGATGAGCGCGTGGGCTGGACCGGGGACGCGCAGATCTTCTCCGCCGCCGCGCCCTATTTCATGGACGTGTACGCCTTCTTCTCCAAATGGATGCGCGACGTGGTCCTGGACCAGAAAGCCGACGGCGGCATTCCGCATGTGGTGCCGGACCTGATCTCCGGCAGACCCCAGGTCAGGAATGACTGGCTGCTCTCCCAGGGCACCTGGGGCGCGGCGGGCTGGGCGGACGTGATCACGCTCCTGCCCTGGAACCTGTACCGCTTCTACGGCGACCCGCGGATTCTGGAGGAATGCTTCCCCGCCATGCTCCGGCACCTGGACTTCATGCGTTCCAGGGCGGATGGCTGCGTGTGGAACTATCTTCTGCAGTTCGGCGACTGGGTCGCCCTGGATGCGGAGGAAGGCAGCTATTTCGGGAAAACGCCGGCGGATATGACCTGCGCCTGCTACTATATCCGCTCCACCGACGCCATCGCGGACGCGGCTCATGTTCTGGGCCGGGAGAAGACGGAGCGGGAGATGCGAAAGCTTGCCGCGGAACTCCGGCAGGATTATGTGCGCCGGTTCTTCCGGGACGGGCATCTCACCGTTCAGACTCAGACAGCCCAGATCCTGACCCTGGTTTTCGGCCTATGCCCGGACGAGTGGCGCGAAAACCTGACCCGGGACCTGATCGCGCTCATTCAGGCGCGCGGCGGACATCTGGACACCGGGTTCATGGGCACGCCCCTGATCCTGGAAGCCCTCAGCGCCAATGGCCGCGCAAAAGAGGCCATGGATCTGCTCATGAACCCCACATACCCGGGCTGGCTCTACCAGGTCACCCGCGGGGCCACCACCATCTGGGAGCACTGGGACGGCATCAAGCCGGACGGCAGCATGTGGAGCCCGGACATGAACAGCATGAACCATTACGCCTACGGCACTGTGGGCCAGTGGATCTGGAACCGGGTGGCCGGACTGGAAATGCTGGAGCCCGGCTGGAAGCGCTTCCGCCTGGCGCCGCTGCTGCTGGGTCTTGACTGCGTGCAGGCAGAACTTCAGACGCCCATGGGCCGGATCCGGGCTTCCTGGGAAATCCATGAAAAAACGGCCACGGTGAACGTAACGGTACCCGAGGGCTGCACCTGCGAGGCATGCCTGCCCGGATCATGCGACGAAAGCGGACTGCTGCGCGCGGAAAACGGCTGCCTGACAGCCACGCTTCAGCCCGGCAGCTGGGAGATGCGCATAGGTCTTGCCTGAGCGCATAAAAAAACCGGGACTGTCCTGGGACAGTCCCGGTCTTTGAAGGATGCATCAGAAGGGCAGATCGTCGTCGGCCGGAATGGCTTCGAAGCCATTGTTCTGCGCAGTAGGCGCAGCGGCGGGCGTATAGGGCGCGGGAGCGCCTGCGCCGTCTCCGGCGGAGTTTCCGGAAGACAGGAACTCGATCTCGTCCGCGTTCATTTCCAGGGACACGCGGGTGGTGCCGTCATTGGCGGTATAGGTGCGGGCCTGCAGGGGGCCGGCAGCATATACCTTGCGGCCCTTGGCCAGATAGCGCTGGCATACTTCACCCAGATTTCTCCAGGCGGTGACGCGTACAAACATGGTATCGTCCTGAGCATTGTCGCCCTGCTGGGCACCGCTGCGGCGGCGGTTGGAGTTTACGGCGACGGTGAACTGGCAGAGGCTCACGCCCGTGCCGGTCACCCGGGTCTCAGGATCCCTGGTAAGATTGCCGATAATCATCAGCTTATTCATACAAATCATGCCTCCGGTTTCAAATAGTGCATGCTTATTATACCTGTTTGGACCAAGGATGCAAGAGCCCTTGAGAGGAGCACACCCTATGATCACTCTGTTCACGCATACGGATCTGGACGGCGTGGGCTGCGCCATCCTTGCCACCTTATATGCCCGGAAGACGGGTCAGGAACTGACCATAAACTATCAGGGCTACAACACCATCAACCGCGCCGTGGGCCAGTTCCTGGACCAGTCCCGGCCGGGGCGCCGGGATGAAATCTGGATCACGGACATTTCCACTGACGGCCGCATCTCCCAGCGTCTGGACCGGCTGCCCTGCAAAGTGCGCATGATGGACCATCACCCCATGAAGCCCGGGGCGGTGCTCCTGCCCTGGATGCATATCGACACGGATGAGACGCAGTGCGGCACCAGCATTGTATATAAGGATCTGCTGGAACCCCTGTTCCCGGACCACGCGGGCCTGCGCAGCTTTGTGGAGGACGTGTGCCTCTGGGACACCTGGAGGTATGACAAGGAGATCATCAGCAAAAGCGAGATCATGGATACGCTGCACGAGCTCATCGGGCATGAGGCGTTTCTGGACATGGCCGTGGACGACCTGGATCGGGGCGGCGGGTTTGAGATTCCCTATTACCTGGAACTGGCGGTGCAGGGAAGCATCCGCAGCCGCAACAAAATGTTCGAGAGCAAGGAACGCGAGATGATCGTCACCGAGTTCGAGGGATATGCCACAGGCGTCCTGTTTGCCGACGAGCATGCATCTTCCCTGGCTGAGTACGTGTTCCAGCGCCATCCGGAGCTGGATATTGTGGCGGTCATATACCTGCCGTCCGGTGTCAGCCTGAGGACCCGCCGGGATGATGTGGACCTGACGGAGATCTGTCACGCCCGGGGCGGCGGCGGGCATCAGAAAGCCAGCGCCTTCCGGTTTGACTCGGACGCCGCCGAGCAGGTGGTGGATCTTTTGATGAGGTGAGGGCATGCACAGAATGGAAGCGCTCCTGACGTGCCCGCCAGGAAGTGCCCGCGGCCTGACCCGGTGGTGGTGGTACGGGCCCCGGGTGCAGAAGGCGGAAATCCTGCGGGAGCTGGACGGGATGCGTGAACAGGGGATCGGCGGCGTGGAGCTGCAGATGCTGTACCCGCTGGATCCGGACAGGGAGGATGCGCAGAACCTGGCCTTCGGGTCCCCGGAATTCTATGACATGCTGCGCTTTGTATCAGATGCCTGCCGTGAACTTGGCATGACCATGGACGTAACCCCGGGGTCCAGCTGGCCCTTCGGCGGTCCGGTGATTTCCATGGAGGAAGCGCAGCAGCAGGTGCTGCCCTATCAGATCGACGTGGAAGGCCCGAAATTGTTTGCCTGCGATCTGACCACAAGGATCGCCGGGGACGTCATTGCCGCGGTCATGGGCAGAATGCAGGGCGCGGTCATGGACGCGGACAGCGTCCGGGATATCACGGACGCCTTTGAGGTCCGGGAACTGTTCGGCTGGCCCTGGGGCACGCGCCTGCGCGAACTTCAGATACCGGAGGGCACCTGGAAGATCGTGTTCTTTGTGCGCTCCATGCACGCAAACCATGTGGGCAAGCCCGGACGGAACGCCCAGGGCCTGGTGCTGGACCACTGCAGCCGGAAGGCGCTGGACGTGTTCTTCCATCATATGACGCAGCCCATTTGCCGGCATGCGCAGGTGCATACCCTGTTCTGTGATTCCATAGAGGTCGAGGGTCATAACTGGACCGGAGACATGTTCATGGAATTCCGGAAGCGCCGGGGCTATGACCTGCATCCCTGGATCTACGCGCTCTGGGGCGAGGTGGGGGATGTCACGAAAAGGGTGCGCTACGATTTCTTCCGCACCATGAGCGAGCTGACCCTGGAAAACTTCTTTGAGCATTTCACGCGCCTCTGTCATGCCCAGGGCTGCCTGAGCCGGATTCAGGCCCACGGCACCTGGGGCGAAATTCTGCGTGCGTATGCCTGCGCGGATATCCCGGAGGGCGAGACCTTCGGGGAGCAGGAAGGGTACATGGTCAATACCATTCACCGGCGCCTGGCCGCCAGCAGCGGGCATGTCTATGGAAAGAACATCATTTCCTGCGAGACGTTCACCTGGCTGAAGCGTCCCCGGTTCACCGAGACCCCGGAAGACCTGAAAATGGCCGTGGACGCCGTGTTCCTCGACGGCATGAACATGATCGTGAATCACGGGTATGCCTATGATTCCGGTGAACCCCGGCCGTTCTACGCCAGCTGCAATATCAACCACCGCAGCCCCTGGTGGCCGGACTACCGGTATCTGGGCGCATACATCCAGCGCGTGTCCGCTCTGCTGCGTGAGGGCCGGCATGTGTCCGAAGTAGCCGTATACCTGCCGGAGGCGGACATTTTTGCTCAGTCCATGCTCTCGGAGTTGCACCTGGCCATGTGCCTGGAGGATTACATGGGCCGGGAGGACATGGACCGGATCCAGAAACTGGGCTACTGGTTCGACTATGTCAATGATGAGGCGCTGACCCGGCTCGGAACGATGGAGGAAGGCGGGCTGCGGCTCGGCGGAAACCTGTACCGTGTCCTGATCCTGCCCCGGGTGACCATGATGGAGCCGGAAACGGCCAGGGCTGTGGAACGGTTCCGGAACATGCACGGGACCGTGCTCTGCCTGGAAACAAGGCCGGAAAGTGCCTGCGGGCTCATGGACCGGGAAGATGGAGACCGGGAGGTCCGGGCAGTCATGGACCGCGTCTGGCCCGGACCGGGGCTTTCCATGACAGGTCTTGAGCAGGCGCTCCGGAAGACGCTGGAGCCGGAAGTGCATATATCCGAACCCGAGCATGTGGGGTTCGTGCACCGTAAGGCGGTCTGGGGCGATCTCTGGTTCTTCGCCAATCAGAGCGCGGATATGAGGGATACAAGGTTTGTGTTCCGGGACATGACCGGGCCGTGCTCGGTGCTGTCGCCCCAGAAACTGGACGGCAGCATGCACCGGACCTTTGACTGGGATGAAGCGGAAAGATGCCTGCATGTGTGCCTGGAACCCCATGAATCCATCGCCGTGTGCTTCGGGGAAGAAGCGGAGGCACAGGAAGAAACCGGAAATTATGTGCCCATATGCCGGCTTACGGACTGGTCGCTTACGATCGCGGGAGAGCAAAGGCGCATGCAGGAACCGGTCTGGTGGACGGATCTGACCGGCCTGGAACATACAGGTGGCGAGGGCGTGTATGAAGTGAAGTTTGTCTGCCCTGCGTCCGGCCGGTACCGCCTGCGCCTCACGGACGTGGGCTGCACCGCGGGCCTTGAAATGGACGGCCGGATATTGGACAGCCTGTGGATGCGGCCCTGGCGCGCGGACCTTGGCTGGATGCAGGAGGGTACGGAGCATGTGCTGCGCCTGCGCGTGCGCTCCACGCTTTTCCACAGCATGCTCGCAGGTCCTGAACCGGAAGACGTGCCGGATGAACTGGACGCATGGCCATACTATGGCAAGGTGATCATGGACCAGCGCAGGGCGCGCCTGAACCTGGACAGGGAGCGCAAGTACACAGGCAGTGTGCACTCCGGGCTGAACGGACCGGCTTTCCTGGAGTGCAGGGCATAAAAAAGCCCGGCCGGGTGCCGGGCGTGGATATCAGAGTCTGCGTGCCAGGGGTGAGAGCCGCGCCTTCTCCAGGGCCAGGACAACGGCCGGTACCAGGATGAGGTGAATGACGGCGCCTACGGCGGTGGTCACAAAGTAGGCGCTGACAAAGGTGGAGAAGGTGTAGGACCCGCCGTTCAGGCCCAGGAAGATGGCCTTGGCGGCGCCGCCTATGAGCCGGCCAAGGATCATGGCAAGGACCATGCTGATGAGGATGGCCGGCAGGTGTGCCATATGCCGGCGGACCAGCAGCGGATAGAGCAGTCCGGTGAGCACGCCGTAGGCGCACAGCTCAAAGGCCATGGGCACGGCGGAAGGCGCTGCGGGCATGCCGAAGATAACCATGCGCAGGAGCGGTGTGACGAACCCGACCACGGCACCGGCGGCGGGGCCGCAGGTGAGCCCGGCGATAAAGGCCGGGATGTGCATGGGTGAAATGCCCTGGGCCAGGATCTGTACCTGACCGAGGAACAGCGGAAGAATCAGCCCCACCGCGATGAGCAGGGCGCAGAGTATCATGGTGTGAACAGAAGTGCTGCGGCGCATAAAGGCCTCCTTGTACGGCGTTTCTGCGAAGGTATGCCGCATGGTAGCACAGGGCGCGCGCACTGTCAACAGGAGGCGGGCATGGATCGGAAGACGGGAACTTGGCTGGCACTGGGCATAGGCCTGAGCCTTGCCGGACAGGTACTTTCGCGTGTGCTGGAACGGGCGGGCCTGGGAATCCTGGCCTACATGGTGCTGGGTATTTCCGGGCTTGTCCTGCTGCATACATGGCATGCAATTCCCCGGCGCAGGGACATAGGCCTGCTTTTCCGGGGCATGGGTCTGGCCCTGGTCTGTATCGGCGCGGTGCTTGGCATATGCCTGCTTTTCTCAGGCCGGATACAGCCGGGTCCGGGCATAGACTGGCTCTGGTTTCCGGCCGTCTGTCTCGGCGCCCTGTGGGAGGAAAGCGTGCACCGGGGTCTGATTCTGCCGGCACTGCGCGTACTGGGCAGGTGGCCGGCGATATTTCTTGGCGCGGCGTGGTTTGCCATATGCCACGGGAGCGATATGAGTGTCACGCATATGCTGTGCGGCACTTTGCTCGGCCTGTGCGCGACAGATACGGACAGCGTATGGACGGGCATCGGGTTTCACGCGCTCTGGAACATGCTGGGCCTTGTGCTTGGCAGAGTATATGTGCTGCACGGTCCGGCGGAGCAGGCGGAATGGGCGGTGCTTGTGTGCGCCTGCATTGTCATGGCGCTGCGCCTGAAGAGAAAGGAAGATAGACATGTCTGAAATCAGCCTCCAGGGCATCTGGGAACTGAACATGGGCAGCGAGAACCTGCCGCGTATTTATCCGCTGAACATCATGCTCCCGGGCACCACCTCCCGCGCGGGCCTCGGGCCAAAGGCGCAGACGCGGGAAAGCGGACGCCTCACGGACCTGCATCCCTTTGAGGGCCGGTGCTGGTACCGGAAAATGCTGGACTGGCCGGGCGGGGAGGCCGTACTGGAAATGGAGCGCACCCGGCGCACCCGCATATGGCTGGACGGCCGGGAAATGGGCAGCGAGACCAGTCTGTGCACGCCGCATGTCTATCCCCTGGGCCATGTGGAAGCCGGGCGGCATGAGCTCGTGGTATGCGTGGAAAACACGGGCTATATGACCGGCGGGCATATGGTGTCGGGCGACACCCAGACCAACTGGAACGGGATCCTGGGCCGCATATGCCTTCGGAGCCCGGGACCGGAATATGTGCATATATCCCCGAAAACCGGGAAAATGGACATGGCATGGCCGGGTAAGTGCCGGGCAAGGGTGCGCGTAGATGGCGGGAAGTGGCAGGAGCTTGAGAGCGAAAACGGCCGGTTCCGTCTGGAACTCGGAGAGCTTGAGCCCTGGGATGAGGACAGCCCGGTCATGCATGAACTGGAAGCCGAGGCTGGCGATGTCAGAATATGCCACAGGTTCGGCCTGCGCAGAGTCACGCATCACGGCCGGGAACTGCGGATCAACGGAAAAATCCTGTATCTGCGCGGCCGGCATGACGGCATGGTCTTTCCGAATACGGGATACGCGCCCATGGACGTCAATTCCTGGCGCCGGCACCTTCAGTGCGCCAGGGATTACGGGCTCAATCATGTGCGGTTCCACACCTGCTGTCCGCCGGAAGCGGCGTTTGATGCCGCGGATGAGCTGGGCATGTATCTGGAACCGGAGCTCCCCTTCTGGGGCAGTGCGGAAAAGGGCGATGTCCAGGACTGGCTGACCCGGGAAGGCCTGCGGATCCTGGACAGGTACGCGCATCACCCGTCCTTTGTCCTGTTCTCCCTGGGCAATGAGCTCTGGGGGGACGAAATGTGTCTGCGCGAAAAACTGCGCATGTTCCGGGAAAAAGAACCGGGCATTCTGTATACCGCGGGCTCGAACAATTATCAGTTTGTGCCGAGGATCGAGCCGGAGGAGGACGTGTTTGTCGGCGTGCGCCTTCAGAAGCACCGCCTGATCCGCGGCAGCTATGCCATGTGCGACGCGCCGCTGGGCATTGTCCAGACCACGGAGCCGGAAAGCCTGAGCAGTTATGACACGGCGGTCCTCTGTCCGGAGACGGAAGGCGAAAATGCCGGTAACATACAGGTGCAGGTGGGCACCGGCGTGAAGGAAGTGCAGGCAGATACGGGAGACGCGCTGGTGCCGCAGGTCCCGGTGATTTCCCATGAGGTGGGCCAGTACAGCTTTTATCCGGACTTCCGGGAGATCGGGAAGTATACGGGAAACCTCCGGGCGTATAACCTGGAAATCTTCCGGGAACGCCTGGAAAAGGCAGGCCTGTATAATGATCATGAGCGCTACTTTGATGCCGCCGGGCATTTGGCGCTGGAATGCTACCGCCGGGAGATCGAGACCCTGCTCCGGACCCGGGAGATGAGCGGGTTCCAGATGCTGGACCTGCAGGATTTCCCCGGCCAGGGCACCGCGCTGGTGGGCATGCTCAACGCGTTCATGGAAAGCAAGGGCCTGATAAGCCCGGAAGAATTCCGCATGTTCTGCTCGGACCCGGTCATACTGGCAGGCATGGAGCGCTTCTGGTTCCTGCCCGGAAAATTTCGCGTACAGGTTCAGGCCTCGGACCTGAGAAACAGGGCCGGGGAGCGCGTGCAGCTGGAACTGAGACGGGACGGACAGGTACTGGACAGGGCGGAGAGCTTCCTTGAAAAGGGCGGCGGACGCCTGCGGGCAGGCACGGAAGCTGTGCTCCATGCGCCGGATACGGACCGGCCCATAAGGTGCACGCTGGATCTGTGCACGGATACGGGCGTGAAAAATTCCTACCCGGTGTGGATCTTTCCGGAAAACCGGGATGTATGTATCACGCCGCAGGGCGTGGATATTCCGGGAAAATGCCTGCGCTTCGGCAGAGACCTGCTTGTCACGGACGCCGCGGATAAGCCCGGGGCCACTTATGCCAGTGATTTCTGGAACTATACCATGTTTGCGGGCATATCCCGGAGCATGGGCAAACCGGAACCCGACGGCACGCTGGGCCTGTGCATCCGTGAGCATCCGCTGCTCGCCGGCTTTCCCTGCGAGGGCTGGACCACGCCGCCCTGGCATCCGCTGCTGAAGATCGCGCATCTGGATGAGATCAGCCGCCCGGGCGTGGTGGAAATGATTGACAACTGGGAGCGATGCAGACGATGGGGACTGCTCTATGAAACGGAACAGGGCTGGGCCTGTACCTTCCGTTTCTGGGAAGCGCCGGAACATCCCGTGGTCCGCGCTTTTGCCCGGTCACTGACGGAAGCGCTGGGCCGCGCCTGACATAAAGGAGGAAACGCATTGGCACGCAAAGAACTGATTTCGGACCTGACCACGGGCAGTGTGCCGCGAACACTGATCCGGTTTTCCCTGCCCCTGTTCCTTTCCGGTCTTCTGCAGATGGTCTACAACATGGTGGACATGGTGGTGGTGGGCCGGTTCGTGGGCACCCAGGGCCTTTCCGCAGTCTCCATCGGCGGCGAGGTCATGCAGCTCATCACATTCGTGGCCATGGGCCTGAGCAATGCCGGTCAGATCCTGCTCTCGCGCTATGTGGGTGAGCAGCGCCGGGACCGCATCGGTGAGATGGTGGCCACGCTGTTCACACTGCTCATGGGCCTTGCCGTGTTCATCACGGTGGTGTTCCTCTTCGGCTACCGCGGCGTGCTCGCCTGGCTGAACACGCCGGAGGAAATCTTTGAGTATACGCGCCAGTACGCCATCACCTGCGTCTGGGGCATTGTGTTCATCTACGGCTATAACCTGGTGTCCGCCATACTGCGCGGCATGGGCGACTCCCGGCATCCCTTCATGTTCATTGCCCTGGCCTCTGTGATCAATGTGATCCTGGACGTGGTCCTGGTGGGCCTCGGCATGGGCCCGTTGGGTGCGGCCCTGGCCACGGTTATCGGTCAGGCTGTGGCTTTCCTGTTCGCCCTGGGCCTTCTGTACCGGAACCGCGAGGAGATCGGGTTCGACTTCCGTCTGTCCTCGTTCCGCCTGCACAGGACCGTGATCGGTCCGCTGCTGAAGCTGGGCATTCCCATGGTCATTCAGTCCGCGGCCGTGAACTTTTCCATGCTCTTTGTCAACAGCTATATCAATACCTACGGCACCGTGGCCGTGGCCGTCACCGGCGTGGCCCGGAAACTGGAGAGCATGATCGGCGTGGTCTCCCAGTCCATATCCAGCGCAGGCGGCGCCATGGTCTCCCAGGCACTGGGCGCGCGCAAGACGGAACGCGTGCCGCGGGTGGTGCTGCACGCGCTATGGATCGTGGCGGTGCCGGCCACCGTGTTCGCGCTGGTCACCGCGGTGCGCCCGGACTGGCTTTTCGGCTTGTTCTCCCAGGACCCGGCCGTGCTCGACATGGCGCTGACCTATATTCCCGTGGCCATGGTCCAGTATTTAGGTGCTACGCTGCGCCCCGCCAGCTTTGCGCTGATCAACGGTTCCGGGAATTCCCGGCTGAACCTCATGGTGGCGCTTCTGGACGGCATACTCTGCCGCATCGGGCTTTCGCTGCTCCTGGGTGTGACACTGGGCATGGGCATCCGCGGGTTCTGGTACGGCAACGCCCTGTCCGGTCTGGTGCCGTTCCTCATCGGCGGCGGATATCTGCTGTCCGGCCGCTGGAAGCATGTGGAGAGGGGATAAGCCATGCTCAGAGATGTGATCGAATCCTATGTGCCCTTTTGTGAACAGGAAGAGGTGGACCGGCGTGAAATACTCCGGCTCATGGACACGGGCATGGACCTGATGCACCGGGATTTCCCGGCGCACTTCAGCGCCAGTGCCTGGGTGGTGAGCCCGGACCGGGAGCATATCCTCATGGCCCATCACCGGATCTATCATGCCTGGTCCTGGCTGGGCGGACACGCGGACGGCGAGGAAGATCTGCTCTCGGTGGCGGTGCGTGAAGTGCAGGAGGAATGCGGGGCCAGCCGGGTGCGGGTGGTTTCCCCGAAAATCCTTTCCCTGGAAATCCTCCCGGTGCAGGGGCATGTGAAGCGCGGCGTATGGGTCAGCTCGCATCAGCACCTGAACCTTACCTACCTGCTGGAAGTCTCCCGGGATGAGCAGGTGCACGCGCGGGAGGAAGAGAACACGGCGGTGCGCTGGTTCACGCTTTCCGAGGCGGAAACCGTGCCGGAGGAAGCCTGGATGTGCGAACAGGTGTATGCCAAGCTCAACAGGCGGCTGCGCGGCTTTCCGTGAACCCGAAGGTCCGGGAGGGACCGGGGGCACAAAATGATGATAGAATAAACAATAAATGAACAGCTCGTGAGCGGTACGCACGAGGCCGTGCATGCTCAGAAGCCTTGAAATATAAGGGAATTCGCCTTCTTCTCACTGCGCGCGGACATGTTCAGATGCGGCCTTGACGAAACTGACATGAAGTGCTAACATTTGGTCGGATTGTGGACAGATAGTCCATGAAAATTTAAGAGAGAGGTAAAGAGTTATGAAGAAAGTTCTTTCCATCATTCTGTGCCTGCTTATGGTATGCCTCAGTGCCAGCGCACTGGCTGACGGTCAGAAGGTCGGCGTTTCCATGCCCACCAAGGACCTGCAGCGCTGGAACCAGGACGGCGACAACATGCAGAAGCTTCTCGAGGAAGCCGGCTACAGCGTGGACCTGCAGTTCGCTTCCAATGACGTGCAGCAGCAGCTCAACCAGGTTACCAACATGATCAACAATGGCTGCGAAGTGCTCGTGATTGCCGCCATCGAAGGTTCCTCCCTGGGCTCCGCTCTGGATCTGGCCAAGGAAAAGGGCATCCCGGTCATCGCTTATGACCGTCTGCTCATGGAATCCGATGCTGTTTCCTACTATGCCACCTTCGACAACTACAAGGTTGGCACCGTTCAGGGCACCTACATCAAGGAAAAGCTGGACCTGGACAATGCTGAAGGCCCCTTCAACCTGGAAATCACCGCCGGCGATCCTGGCGACAACAACGCTCTGTACTTCTATCAGGGTGCCATCGACGTCCTGAAGCCCTATATCGACGCCGGCAAGCTGGTTGTGAAGTCCGGCCAGATTGAGTTCACCGACGTTGCCACCCCCACCTGGAAGACCGAAGTTGCCCAGAACCGTGCCACCACCGTGCTGGCCAACTATGCTGACGGCTCCAACATCGACGCATGGCTGTGCTCCAATGACTCCACCGCTCTGGGCGTTACCAACGCTCTGGAAGACGGATATGACGGAGAATGGCCCATCATCACCGGTCAGGACTGCGACAAGTCCAACGTCAAGAACATGATCGCCGGCAAGCAGAGCATGTCCGTGTTCAAGGACACCCGTACTCTGGCTGCTCAGGTCGTGAAGATGGTCGGCCAGATCCTGTCGGGCGAGACCGTTGACGTGAACGACACCGAGACCTACAACAACGGCAAGATCACCGTTCCTTCCTTCCTGTGCGAACCCGTGTTTGCCGATGTCAACAACTATGAAGAGCTGCTGATCGAATCCGGTTACTACACGCTGGAAGACATTCAGTAATGTTTCTGCGAACCTGAGATCGATGCAGGCGGGCTATGTCCGCCTGCATCGTTTCTGATTTAGGTAATCCCAATTTTCCATAATGTATGGAAAGGCTGGAGGAAAACTTATGGCCAAAATCCTGCTGGAAATGAAAAATATCACGAAAACCTTCCCGGGCGTGAAAGCACTGGATAACGTGAATCTTCAGGTGGAGGAAGGGGAGATTCATGCACTGGTGGGCGAGAACGGCGCAGGCAAGTCCACCCTGATGAATGTGCTGAGCGGCATTTACCCTTATGGAACCTATGAAGGTGACATCATTTACAACGGGCAGGTATGCAGATTTTCCAACATCAAGGATTCGGAAAAGCTGGGCATTGTCATCATTCACCAGGAACTGGCGCTGGTCCCGGAAATGACCATCGGCGAGAACATGTATCTTGGCAATGAATGCGGACACAAGTTTGCCATCAACTGGAACAAAACTTATTCCGAGGCTGACAAGTATCTGAAGATGGTCGGCCTGGAAGAGAGCAGCAAGACGCAGGTGAAGACCATCGGCACCGGCAAGCAGCAGCTGGTGGAAATCGCCAAGGCGCTGGCCAAGAAGGCCAAACTGCTGATCCTGGATGAACCGACATCCTCCCTTAACGAAGAAGATTCCCGCGCACTTCTGGACCTGATGCTCAGCTTCAAGAAGCAGGGGATGACCATGATCATCATCACCCACAAGCTGAACGAGGTTTCCTATGTGGCGGATAAGATAACCGTGATCCGTGACGGGACCACCATTGAAACCATTGACAATCACGGCGCGGAGCCTGTAAGCGAAGAGCGCATCATCAAGGGCATGGTGGGCCGCGAGATCACAAACCGTTTCCCGAAGCGCGAGAAGGTCAGGATCGGTGATGTCCGGATGGAAGTGAATCACTGGACCGTGCATCATCCTCTGTACCCGGAGCGCAAGGTTGTGGACGACGTGTCCATGTATGTGCGCCAGGGTGAAGTGGTGGGCATCTACGGACTGATGGGCGCCGGACGCACAGAGCTGGCCATGAGCATATTCGGCCAGAGCTACGGTGTGCATTTCTCCGGTGAGCTCAAGCTTGACGGCAAGCCTGTGAAGATGCGCAGGAGTGAATCGGATGCCATTCGGCACAAGATCGCCTATGTGACGGAAGACCGCAAGGGCAACGGTCTGGTGCTGAGCCAGTCCATCCGGGTCAATACCTCCCTTGCCAACCTGAGCGCTGTCTCTTCCCACGCCGTCATTGACGCGGACAAGGAATATGCTGTGGCCGGGGAATACCGCGACAAGCTGAAGATCAAAACGCCTTCGGTGGACCAGCTGGTGGGCAATCTGTCCGGCGGCAATCAGCAGAAGGTGCTGCTGGCCAAGTGGATGTTTGCCGAGCCCGACGTGCTGCTGCTGGATGAACCCACCCGCGGCATTGACGTGGGCGCAAAGTATGAGATCTACTGCATCATCAATGATCTTGCCGCTGCGGGCAAAAGCGTTGTGCTGATTTCCTCTGAGCTGCCTGAGGTGCTCGGCATGAGCGACCGCATCTATATCATGAACGAAGCCAGGATCGTCGGCGAAATGAAGGCTGAGGAAGCCACCCAGGAGAACATTATGGCAGCCATCCTGCGGTCTGGAAGGGGTGTGTGACCATGAGTGAAAACCGGGCGGAAACCAGAAAAACCACGGCGGACCGCAGGCAGAGCGTGAGTGAGTTTTTCCAGAAATACACCATGACCATCGCCCTGGTGGTTGTGACCATTGCCTTTGCACTCTGGCCGGGCAAGCAGGGACAGATACTCCAGCCGTCCATGGTGTCCAGTCTGATTGCCGAGAACGCCTACGTATTTGTGCTGGCCACCGGCATGCTTCTGTGCATTCTGACGGGCGGCAACATTGACCTGTCCGTCGGCTCCGTGGTCTGCTTTACCGCGGCTGTGGGCTGCACCATGATGGCATCCGGCGCAAACATGTGGCTGACCGTCCTGGCCATGCTGGCCATCGGCCTTGCCATCGGCGCGTTCCAGGGATTCTGGATTGCCAAGGTCCGGGTTCCGGCGTTTATTGCCACGCTGGCCGGCATGTATGCCTTCCGCGGATTTTCCAATGTGGTGCTCAACGGCTACCGTGTGGACATTTCCAATGAGCAGTTTCTCCGGCTCTTCGGCAACGGCAAGCAGAGCTTCATTGCCGATGTGATCCGTCAGCAGTTTCCCTCCCTGGACGGCGTGTTCACCAAGGAGAATGCCTTCCTTTCCCGGCTCATCGGCGAGAACCTTGTGGCCAAGTTCAACGTGACCTGCATGTGCATCGGTGTTCTGGCCGCTGTCGTGTTCGTGGTGCTTAAGGTGCACAAGATCCTGTCCCAGAAAAAACTGGGCATCAGCCAGTCCATTTCCAGCCAGGTGTTCTCCACCGTGATCATCACCGCCCTGATTCTGTGGGTCAGCTTCAAGCTGAGCTGCTACCGCGGATTCCCCATGGTGCTGATCTGGATCGCCCTGGTGCTTGGCATCTATGCGTACATCACCACCCGGACGGCCATCGGCCGGCACCTGTATGCCGTGGGCGGCAACGAGAAAGCCACGGCGCTCAGCGGCGTAAAGACGCGCAATGTGTACTGGTTCGCCTATGCGAACATCGGTCTGCTGGCCGGTCTCGCGGGCATTCTCACCGCCGGCCGGGCCAAGGGCATTGACCCCGTCTACGGCGAGGGCTATGAGATGGACGCCATTGCCTCCTGCTTTATCGGCGGCGCTTCGGCTTACGGCGGCACCGGAAAGGTATCCGGCATGATCATCGGCGCCATTCTCATGGGCGTCATCAACAAGGGCATGATCATTGTCGGCGTGGATGCCAACTACCAGAAAGTGGTCAAGGGCATTGTGCTGCTCATTGCCGTCATGTTCGATGTCATGTCCAAGAGACAGAAGAAATAATTCAGGGAGGAGGATACTGTTATGGAAAACAAATGGATTCTTACCGTACTGAAAAAGAATGCAATGCTCATTGTCCTGATCCTTGTGTATCTGTTCTTCCTGATCCTGACCAAGGGCGGCATTTTCAGTCCTTCCAGCTTCACGGAGCTCATCAATCAGAACGCATACGTGTATATCCTCGGCGCCGGCATGCTCATGTGCATGCTGACCGGCGGAAACATCGACCTGAGCTGCGGCGCGTTCGTGTGCCTGCTGGGTGCCATCGGCGGCGTGTTCATGATTGTGTCGGGCATGAGCACCGGGCTTTCCATTGTGCTGCTCCTGCTCATCGGCGTGGCCTACGGCATGCTTCTGGGCAGTCTCATCGCCTATGTGCACATCCCGCCGTGGATTGCCACACTGGCCGGTTATCTGGCTTTCCGCGGACTGGGCACATCCATTCTGTCGGCGAACTCCAAAACCGGTTCCCTGGCTCCGTTCCCGCTCTCGTTCCAGAACCTGTTCTACGGCCGCGTGTTCCCGACGGAAAAGGGCGTGTTCAACTGGCCCTGCTTCCTCTTCGGCATACTTGCGGCGTGTCTGGTGGCCTTCGGGGTGTTCTATATTCGCAGAAGCCGTCTCGCGAAGGGCTATGATGCGATTTCCGTCAGCAAGGCGATTGCGAGAATCTGCATCAGCAGCGTGGCGATCATTCTCATGATGTCGAAGCTGGCCATGGACGGCGGCATCCCCACAACCCTTCTGTGGGTGGCGGGCATTATCCTGATCTACAGCTTTATCACCGAAAAAACCACCATGGGCCGGCATTTCTACGTGGTGGGCGGCAATATCGAGGCGGCCCGGCTGTCGGGCGTGAATACCCGCAGGGTCATGTTCTTCGCATACATGAACATGGCCGTGCTCACCACCATCGCCACCTTCACGGTGATTGCGCGTTCCCAGTCAGCCTACGCGGACGTGGGCAAGAACTTTGAAATGGACGCCATATCTGCCTGCGTGGTGGGCGGCGTTTCCGCCAGCGGCGGATCCGGCACCGTGATGGGCATGGTGATCGGCGCCACACTGATCGGCGTCATCAACCTGGGCATGAGCCTGATCAGTCTGGACGCAAACTACCAGCGTGTGGTCAAGGGCGTCGTGCTTCTGGCAGCCGTGGTGTTTGACATCCTTTCACAGAAAAAGAACCGTTGAGTGACCTGAAACGCCCCGCGGATGCGGGGCTTTTATGCAGAAAGGAGGCTTTCCGGATTGAACAGCAGGAAAACACGTGCCAGTCTGATGGGCATAGTGGGCATCTATCTGCTGAACCTGGCCTATGAGCTTTTCCGGGACCGGAATCAGGAAAGCGCCATGACCATGCCTGTCCGGATTCTGTTCATTGTGCTGTTTCTCGTGTTCGCCGTCGGCCTGATGGTGTACGCGGTCAGACTGTGGCGCGGAAGCGGCAAGGCGGAGGAAGAGGACAGGAAACGCGAGGAAGAAATGCATCTGAAATAATGCCCTGATGCGTAAAGGAAAGGAAGGAAAGCGGATGGAAGACTGCCTTCTTGCCCTGGATCAGGTCTTTGCGCGTTACCGGCAGGACCTGGAAGATTACCGGAAAAAAAGCAGTCCCATGGACGGGCTGCTTGGCTTCGGGCATCCGCTTGGCCGTGATTACTGCCATGACCGGCTGGACGAAGGCATTGCAGGCATTGTGCAGGAAATGTGCAGGGATATGCCGGGGCAGGAGAAAGTGGAAGCCGTGGTGCGCAGGCTGCTCATGCATGATGCCCGGGAATGGCCGGATGCTGCGGAATGGATGCTCCGGGCTGCTGAGCGGCATACGCTTCCGCTGATTCCGTTTCTGAGCGCGGAGACGGCCCGTGCATTGTGCGCGGAGTACGCGGCGCGCTACAGGCCCTGGGACAGGCTCCCGGCGCAGAAGGAAGTCTATAAGGCGCTGAAGGCGCGGTGCTGAGCATGGAATGCGGAAAACATGAAAAATGTATTCCATGCATTGTGGGAATTGCACAGGTATGCGAAAATAGGGGGGCAGGCACGGCCTGCCCCCTTTGCCGGTGCCAAAGCCCGGCAGGGAACCCTGAAATCTGGGAGGAAATAGGATGCAGTCACATTATCTGTTCGTGCATTTCCGCGAAACCACATCGCCTGAAGGTGAACAGGTATATTTTGCCCTGAGCCGGGACGGCTTCCACTGGGAAGCGCTCAATGAGGGACGCCCGATTCTCTGGGCATATTATGGAGATCACGGTGTGCGCGACATGACCATTGTCCGGGAAAGGGAAAGCGGCCGCGTGCATATCTTTGCCACGGACCTGTCGCTGTCCTACGGCATGCGCGGCAAGTATGCCCACAGCTGGGACAGGATCTGCGAAATCGGCAGCAAGTGTCTGGCACACTGGGTCTCAGACGACCTGCTCCACTGGTCTGAGGAAGAACTGATCCCTCTGGGCACGGAAGAGTTCGGCTGCGTGTGGGCGCCGGATGTCATCTATGATCCGGAGGAAAAGAACTATGTCCTGCACTGGTCCTCCGCCGTGCGCGGGGAAAAGTACATGGCCATCTACTGCTCAAGGACCACGGACTTCCGGCAGTTCACGCCGCCGGAGGTTCTCTACCGGAAAGACGACGGCACGATCATTGACTCGGCCATGTATGAGGAGGACGGAAAGTTCTACCTGTTCGTCAAGGGCCAGGGCAATCCGCACAGGATCATGCTGCTGGAATCGGATCATGTGCGCGGTCCCTTCCGGCGGATCAGCCGGTTTGACGAGGCCATGCTGGCGATTCAGGAGGGCAAGTACGAAGCCCCTACTGCCGTGCGCCTCGATGACGGCCGGTGGTGCCTGTTCCTGGACTATTACGGCGTGGCCGGGAAGGGCCAGGGCTATGTGCCCTTTGTGTCCGATAGCCTGAAGAGCGGAGATTTCGTGCGCAGTGATGCCGCGTTTTCCTTCCCGTACGGCTTCAAGCACGGGACCATCCTGCGCATCAGCGAAGAGGAATACAGCAAAATGAAAGCCCATGACTGGACTGATGTGCCGGACAGGCGGTAAAGCCATGGGAGGAAGCCCAAGAATTTACAGAAAAGAGAGAGAATCATGGCCGGTAATCGTGAAATCCGTCTGAATGCGGAGCAGCCGGTACAGTCCTATTTCCGTCTGTCCCTGCCCGTGGTGCTCGGATCCATTGTCACCATTGTCTATAACCTGGCCGATACCTATTTCATTGCGCAGACCGGGAACGCCCTGCTCATTGCTGGGGTCTCGGTATGCGCGCCGCTGTTCATGATCCTCATGGCGCTGGGCAACGTGTTCGGGCAGGGCGGCAGCTCCCTGATCTCTAGGCTGCTGGGGAAAAAGGATCTGGACGGCGCAGGCCGGGTCAGCGCCTTCTGCTTCTATATCGCATTGATTGCCGGCGCGGTGCTCGGGCTTGGCATGCTCATCCTGCGCGATCCGCTTCTGCGCCTTCTGGGCTGCAGTCAGGATACCCTGCCCTATGCCCGGGAATATGGTACCGTGCTGCTGCTCGGCGCTCCGCTGATCGTGGTCAACTTTATTCATATGAACCTGCTCCGCTGCGAGGGCATGTCCGGGCTGTCCATGCTGGGCACGGCCTTCGGCTCCGTGGTCAACGTGATCCTGGATCCGCTCATGATCCCGTCCATGGGCGCGGCCGGCGCCGCGCTCGCCACGGTCATCGGGTATGCCATGAGTGATGCGCTGCTGCTCTTCTTCGTGCTCAGAAAGAGCGCGTGCCTGTCTGTACGCTTCCGCCTGTCCCTGCCCGGAAGCGCGGTCAGGGATATCCTGGGCGTCGGGCTCAGTGCCGCGGTGACCAACCTGGCCTCAAGCCTGTGCGCGGTCCTGGTGAATCAGCACCTCATGGCCTACGGCGATGACCGGATTGCGGCCATGGGCATTGTGCTGAAGCTGACCATGATTGTGCAGATGATCCTGGTGGGCTTTTCCTTCGGCGGTATCCCGCTCTTCGGCTTTCTCATGGGCGCGGGCGAGAAGGCAAAGCTCCGGAAGCTTGTGCGCTTCTGCCTTGTGTTTCTTGCAGGCCTTGCCCTGCTCATGTCCGCTTTTGTGTTCCTGGCTGCCCGTGCCCTTCTGGGTGTGATGACGCCGGACGCCGCGCTGACGGAGCTGGGCGTGCCCATGCTCCGCTGGCAGGTGGCGGGCAGCGTGTTCGCCGGACTTGTGATGTTCCTGACCTGCCTGTTTCAGGCGGGCGGGAAGGCCGGGCCGGCCATGGCCCTGTCCCTGAGCCGGCAGGGGATTGTGTTCGCGCTTGTCCTGATCATTCTGGTAAGGATTCGCGGCTATGAGGGCGTGATCATGTCCCAGTGCATCGCGGATATCGTGAGTGCCGCTCTTGCGCCGCTTCTGTTCCGTCTTTTCCCGGTCATGCGCGACTGAAAGTATGCACCAATCAAAAACAGATGCCCGCGGGCATCTGTTTTTACGTGATATTATGGTCTGTCGGTTTCCCGGGGAAGGTTCCGTTTCTTCGGCATGAGTCTCTGCCGCGTGCTTTCCGCCATCCGGTCGGCATAGCCCACAACGGCGATGACAAAGTCGCGCTTGGTCAGGAACTTCACCAGCCACAGGAAGCAGAAGAG
>CACYNZ010000010.1 GCA_902775835.1 uncultured Eubacteriales bacterium
CTGCGGCATAGGCGGAAACGGTTTCACGGCCCAGTTCGCTCATCATGGAGCAGATGTTGATGATCTTGCCATGGCCCTTGCGGATCATGGAAGGAATGACGGCCTTGGACACGATGAAGGGAGCGTTCAGATCCACGTCAATAACCTGTCTCCACTGTTCCGCGGTCATCTCGGTCATGGGGATGCGCTTGATGATGCCGGCGTTGTTGACAAGAATATCGATGATGCCGACTTCATTCTCGATCCTGGCCACCATATCCTTGACCTGCTCCTCGCTGGTCACGTCACAGACATAGCCGTGGGCTTCAATGCCCTTTTCGCCATAGGCTTTCAGGCCGTTGTCAACCTTTTCCTGATTGATGTCGTTGAACACGATGGTGGCACCGGCTTCATGCAGTGCGCTGGCGATGGCAAATCCGATGCCATAGCTTGCTCCGGTCACCAGGGCAATCTTGCCTTCGAGAGAAAACATGTTGTTCATACGAAACACCCTTTCCTTTCCTTAAGTCCTTACTTGAGATCCTTCATGGCGATTCCGTCCATGTCGTCGAAATCCTGGTTTTCACCGCACATGCCCCAGATAAACGTATAGGCCCTGGTGCCCACACCGCTATGGATGGACCAGGAGGGGCTGATCACGGCCTGCTCGGAGCGGACCATGATGTGACGGGTTTCTTTGCCTTCACCCATCAGATGCACCACAAAGGCATCTTCGGGCATGTCAAAGTACAGATAGACTTCCATGCGGCGGTCATGCGTGTGGCAGGGCATGGTGTTCCATACGCTGCCGGGATTCAGCGTGGTCATGCCCATGACCAGCTGGCAGGATTTCACCTGACCGGGCAGGATATACTTGCGGATGGTTCTGGAATTTGCTTCCTCCTGGCTGCCGAGCTCCTGATGCACGCAGTCTTCCGGACGGATGTACACCGTGGGATACGCCGTATGCGCCGGGCAGGAATTGAAATAGAAGTGTGCCGGATGCGCGGGATCACAGGAAGCAAGCAGGATTTCCTTGCTTCCGCGGCCCACATACAGACCGTCGCGGCAGCGCAGGGTATAGCAGGTGCCGTCCACGGTCACGGTGCCTTCGCCGCCGATATTGATAATGCCCATTTCCCGGCGCTCCAGGAAATACTCGGCACGCAGCTCATCCCCGGCATCCAGTGAAAGCGCTTTCACGGTGGGAACAGCACCGCCGGTGATGATCCGGTCGATATGGCTGTACACCATCTTCACGGTGTCCTCACGGAAAAGATCCTCAATCAGAAACTCTTCGCGCAGTCTTTTTGTATCATAGTTTTTTACATCCTTTGGTGAGGATGCGGTTCTCAGTTCCATACCATCCACCTCCAACGTTTGTTACTTTGATTGTACACATCCCTCAGGGTTTTGTAAAGACTTACAATCCTTCCCGCTCCACGTTCTGCGGATGCTCATAATAGTCCACATCCACCTGGATCCGGCAGCGGATTCCGGGACAGAATTTCTCCGCAGCATCCCTGAGCGTTTGCTCCGCCTTCTCCGTGTCCCCGAACCCGGCGGGCACCAGCAGATCAAAGCTCAGCACCATTTCCCCATCCGCGCGGTACAGGGCCAGATCATGCATCCTGCAGCCCGGAAATGTTCTCAGGTGTTTTTCCAGTTCCGCACGCAGGCGCTCCTCTTCCTCGCTTCCTGTCTGGGCCGGGTCCAGATGCACAGTCATGGGAATGCCCAGTGTCTCCATGACCCTGCGTTCCGCCATATCGGCCAGGGGGTGGAGTTCATTGAGCGTTTTTTCACCGTCCACCACCACATCCACCGAAGCCACCGTGCGTCCCGGTCCATAGTCGTGCAGACGCAGGTCATGTACGGAAAGAATGCCCGGGATCTCTTCCAGAATCCCCAGAATCCTTCTTCCTGTCTCCCGGTCCGGCTCACGGCCGATGAGCACATCCGAGGTCCTGCGGCAGATATCCAGGCCCTCCCAGAAAATCAGAAGCGATACCAGAAGACCCAGGCAGCCGTCCAGCGGCCATCCGGTGAAACGGCCGACCGCCAGGCCGATAAAAATGGCTGATGTGGAAAGCACGTCCATGAAGCTGTCCCTGGCCTGGGCCCGGAGAAGCTCCGCGCGGCACGTTTTTCCCTTTTTATCCGCATAGACGCCCATGCCGAGCTTTACCAGAATGGACCCGGCCATCACGGCCGCCATGGTTCCGTCAAGCCCGGGATTTGAGCCGGAGCGCACCGAGTCCAGCGCACTGCGGAACACATCCACGCTCATCAGCAGCACCAGAGCACCGACCAGTAGCGTGGCCAGATATTCCATTCGCCCGTGTCCGTAAGGATGATGCTCGTCTCCCGGCCGGGCCGCCGCGCGTCCGAACAGCAGAATGCCAAGACTGCCCGCGGCATCTGACAGATTGTTGACGCCGTCACCGGTCATGGATATGGTATGGGTCATAAGGCCGACGCCGATTTTTCCCGCCGCCAGCACAAGGTTTGCCAGAAGTGCCATGACCGAGCAGCGCATGATTGCCTTCTGCCGTTCACTCCCTGCCCCATCCAAGACTGCCGCCTTCTTTCCTCTGCATGACGCGCTCCACAAGCTCCTCATGCCGGTTCTCCACCAGTCCGTCAGCTACATCCAGAAGCAGCCGCTGCAGGCAGGTGCCGATCTCCTTCGCCGGAATCCCAAGCTTGAGAAGATCGCCGCCCGTCACTTTCAGATCCTTCAGCGTACGGCAGGCGCCTTCCGCTTCAAGCACATCCAGTAGCGCCATGCAGGCATGGCAATCCTCAGCATGTTCTTCCCCGGCCGCAGCCCTCAGAAGAAGGGCTGAACGCAGCTGTTCCGAGCCCAGCTCAATCCACCGCCTGTGCACGATGCTGCGCACAGGCGCAAAATCCATAATGCGGGTTCCCGTAAGCACGCTGACCGTCTCCACCTCACGGTTGGAGCATTTCAGCCGGCGCATGATGTTCTCCGCTTCCGCTTCATCACCCTCCGGAAGCATCACGCTGAGCAGCGCGCTCATCTGCATCTCCGCGGACGCTGGCACGCGTGCCATGACACGCAAGGCCTGAGCGAACCGCTCCTCCTGCGCCTGGAGTTCAGGCATGAGCAGGAACGCAGCTTCCGGAAACGCCTGAAGCACGCGTATCCGTCCCCTGCCCTCGAGCAGCTTGAACCACTCGGTTCTCAGCCGTTCCATCGCCACATCCGCCGCTTCCCCGATCTGGGCATGCACGGCGGCGGCCGTATCCCCGTCAATGGCAAAATCCAGCACGGACGCGAACCTCAGCGCGCGGAACATGCGCAGCGCATCCTCCCCGAAACGGTCAGACGGGCAGCCCACGCAGCGCACCACTTTGTCCTGAAGGTCTGCACATCCGCCGAACAGGTCCACCACGCCCTCTTCCGGGCTGTAGGCCATGGCGTTGATGGTAAAGTCCCGGCGTGACAGGTCATCCCTCAGCTGCCGCACGAACTTCACGGAGTCGGGATGCCGGTGGTCCGAATACCCGCTTTCCGTCCGGAATGTGGTGATCTCATACATTTCATGATGCATGATCACGCTTACAGTGCCATGCTTCATGCCGGCCAGGTTCTGCTGAAACTCAGAAAACACACTCCGGCTCTCCTCCGGCGTGGCGCTGGTGCAGATATCCCAGTCCTTCGGCTCCCGGCCCATCAGGGCATCCCGCACGCATCCGCCCACCAGATACCCCGCATAGCCGGCCGCCCTCAGGCGTTTCAAAATCTCTTCCACGTCCGGCGGCATACGCCGGAGCCGCTCACAGTCAGGCAAGATCTTCCCCTTCTTTCCGCTCTTTCGTCAGGTCCCTGACCCATTTGTATTTTCTGAAATGTGCCATCACCCAGGGAATCTTTCCCACTTCATCCAGGCACGTGCAGGCGTAGACCAGCAGCACGGGCCAGTGGAACACAAACGTTCCCAGCGCCGCCAGGGGCACCGCGATCCCCCACATGCACACGGCCAGGGAATACATGTCAAACAGCGTGTCTCCTCCGGCCGCAAAAACACCGTTGATCACCACGGTATTGACGCACCGCCCGATCATGTACACGGCCATGATCAGCATCATGCCCCAGAGCAGGCTCTGCGCTTCCGGTGTCAGATGAATAAAACTGAGCACCAGCGGCGTAAGCAGAATCACAACCAGTGTGGACGCAAAACCGATCATGAAGGACATGAAGGCCAGGCGCTTTCCGTATTCCCTGCCCTTTTCCAGCTTGCCGGCACCGAGTTCATTGCCCACCATGATACCGCCGGCACTGCTGATTCCGTTGCAGACACAGCAGATCAGGTCCCTGACCACAGCCGCAATCGAATTGGCTGCCGCCGCATCCGCGCCCATATGCCCCATGAACGCTGTATAGGAAGTGAACCCGATTCCCCAGAACAGTCCACCGCCGAGCAGGGGCAGCGCGCATTTGGCAAAGTCTTTCCAGAGAACAGGATTATGACGGAACATCCATTTCAGCTCCGGATGCACAAAGCCGGGCCTGAAGGAAAGAATCACGCACAGGGCCAGTTCCATGACCCGGGCAATCAGCGTGGCAATGGCCGCGCCGTGGGCACCCATGGCCGGGACACCGAGATAGCCGAAAATGAGAATCGAATTGAGGATGATATTCATCACCACAGCGAATGAGGAAATGAAGGCCGAGGCCTTCACATGCTCCGTGACCTTCATGAATGTCAGATAGCACTGGGATATGCCGGTAAACAGATAGGACCACCCGGCAATGCGCAGGTATTCGCTGCCGATGCGGATCAGTTCAGGATCGCTCGCAAACAGCCGCATGAGATATTCCGGAATCCCGATGCACATGACAAAAAACGCCACGGAAACAATCCCGTTGAGTCGGATCATCATGCAGAAGATCTCCTGCATCGTAATCCTGTCGCCCCTGCCCCAGTACTGAGCTCCGAGAATGGCTCCGGCTCCGGTCGCCGCACTGAGAAGCATGTTCTGAATGAACTGAACCTGGGAGGCCAGCGATACTGCGGCCATCGAGTTCTGTTCAATTCTTCCCAGCATGAACGCATCCGCTGCCGCCACCGCGGCCAGCATCAGGCTCTGAAGGGCAATCGGCCATGTAAGCCGCATCAGTTTGCCAATAAACTCACGGTCTCCGAAACATCTTTTCAGCATCTTTCCACAATGCCTCCAGGATTTGATTCATACGTACGGATTGCTATTATATAGAAAGCTTCCACTTTCTGCAATTCGTTTTCCAGTCCCGGAAGCAGGCAGGCCGGTATCTTCCCTGCCGTGTTTTCCTCGCTCGTGTTCCTTCTGTGGGCATTCAGACAGACAGGTGCACAGCCTCTCCGGCGCATGATTCCGCCCTGCCTGTATCTCCCGCAAAGTCTTATCAAAATTTATTGTGTTTACCGTGATCCTAGAATGGCATTTTTTGTTGTACTGTTTGGCTTTTTCTTTTCTTTTTATATCACTCTTTTCTTCTCTATCCCACCTTTTTCGCGGGAAACAGTCATATATAACCGTAATTCCGTATTTGCCTGAAAATAGGCGTTTTCTGGCATTTTCCGGAGCTTACCCGCCGGAAAAGCAGTTTTTTTTCTGTTCTTTTTGGAGCTTGAAAGTGTTTACAAAGGCTTTCGTTCATGATAACATGCGTTGGTTTCAAGCTGGCCCGGATCGGTAAACGGCTGTATGCGCTTCTCCTGCGCGTGAAAATACCGGTCCTGTCCATAGATCCGTAATGTTCCGCAGCTGGTCCTTCCGATATCAGTTTCGGGGCATGCCGAACCTGCTTTCACCAGGGTCGGCTCTGCAGCCTGTCATGCTCCGGGGTGGGTTGCCTCTGAGAAATGACTGTCTGTTCCTCAGGCAGGAAATCTGCCAAGCACATTTTGGAGGTGTTTTCAACACATGGCACGCATTGCGGGCGTTGATCTGCCCAGAGAAAAGCGCGTGGAAGTCGGTCTGACCTATATCTATGGTATCGGTCTGGCTAC
This sequence comes from uncultured Eubacteriales bacterium, assembly GCA_902775835.1. Next base: position 6,000 of record CACYNZ010000010.1, read on the forward strand.
TTCACAGAAGATGCTCGCGGATGTCGGTATCAATCCTGACACCCGGGTGAAGGATCTCTCCGAATCCGAAATCAGCAAGCTGCGTGACTACATCGAGCATCACCTGAAGGTTGAAGGTGATCTGCGTCGTGAAGTCAGCATGAACATCAAGCGTCTGACCGAAATCGGATGCTATCGCGGTGTCCGCCATCGTCGCGGCCTGCCGGTTCGTGGCCAGAACACGAAGCAGAATGCTCGTACCCGCAAAGGGCCCAAGCGCACCATTGCAGGCAAGAAGAAGGCCACCAAGTAACATTAGGCAATTTAGCATTTGACGCCCTTATTGGGCACGGAGGGATGATACATGGCACCCAAGCAGACCAAGATGAAGAGGGCCGTGCGCAAGCGCAAGGAGCGCAAGCTTGTGGAGCGTGGCGCAGCCCATATCACTTCTTCTTTCAACAATACGATCGTTACGATCACCGATACACAGGGCAATGCTCTGTCCTGGGCTTCTGCCGGCGGACTCGGTTTCCGTGGCAGCAAGAAGTCCACTCCCTTTGCTGCACAGATGGCCGCTGAAACCGCTGCCAACGCTGCCAAGGAGTATGGACTGAAGACCGTGGAAGTTTTTGTCAAGGGTCCCGGTTCTGGCCGTGAAGCCGCTATCCGTTCCCTGCAGGCTGCCGGTCTGGATGTGAGCATGATCAAGGACGTTACGCCCATTCCGCACAATGGCTGCCGTCCGCCCAAGCGCCGTCGCGTGTAAGGTATTGAAGGAGGATCGTAAACATGTCAACCAACAAACAGCCGATCGCCAAGAAATGCCGGAGTTTCGATATCTCCCCGGCAGTCATGGGCTATGGCAATAAAAAATCCACCCGCAATCCTGGCGGCAACCGTCGCAAGAAGGTTTCCGAGTACGGTGCCCAGCTCAAGGAGAAGCAGAAGGTCAAGTTCGTTTATGGCGTTCAGGAAAAGCAGTTCCATCGTTATTTCCTGAAGGCTTCCAACATGAAGGGCGTTACCGGCGACAACATGCTCCGTCTTCTGGAACAGAGACTGGACAACGTTGTGTATCGTCTTGGCCTGGCCAAGACCCGCCGCATGGCCCGTCAGATCGTTGTGCACGGTCACATCCGTGTCAATGGTCAGAAGGTGGACATCCCCTCCTACTCCGTGAAGGTCGGCGATGTCATCACCCTGCGTCCCCGTTCCGCCGAGATTGATATGTTCAAGGCTCTCCGGGAAGGCACCACCGTCCTGACGCCCAAGTGGCTTTCGTTTGATGCCCCCAACCTCACCGGCAAGGTGGAAGCTCTGCCTGCCCGTGACGATATCGATCTGCAGCTGCAGGAGAACATGATCGTCGAATATTACTCCCGTTAAGTCTGAGAGTTGCTTCAGGGAGTGGTATCCTGCCGCTGCCTGAAACCTATTCGTTCGAAGACGCAATGGAGGAGGATATACCATATGATCGGAGAATTCGAACAGGCACGCATCGAATGTGTAGAAGCAAAAGAAAACTACGGCAAGTTTGTCGTGGAACCGCTCGAGCGCGGCTTCGGCCAGACGCTCGGCAATGCCCTGCGCAGAGTGCTGCTTTCCTCTCTTCCCGGCGCCGCCGTATCTTCTGTGCACATCGAGGGTGTGCAGCATGAGTTTTCCACGGTTCCCGGGGTCAAGGAGGATGTCACCGAACTCATTCTCAACCTGAAAGGGCTGGCGGTGTGCATTTATGGCGACGACTTCTCTCCGAGAACTGCCACCATCGATGCTCACGGTCCCTGTGAGATCACAGCTGCCGATATCAGAACAGATGATGAAGTAGACATCATTAATCAGGATCTGCATATTGCCACGCTCAACGAGGACGCTCACCTGCAGATGCAGATGACGCTGGACCGCGGCCGTGGCTACGTAAGCGCCGACAAGAACAAGAATGCTTCGATGCCCATCGGTGTAATCCCCATCGACAGTATCTTCACGCCTATCCGCAAGGCGAATTACTATGTGGAAGATACCCGTGTGGGTCAGATGACGGACTTCGACAAGCTCACCCTTGAAATCTGGACCAACGGAACCCTGAAGCCTGAAGAGGCCATCAGCGGAGCCGCCAAGATTCTTTCTGAGCACCTGTCCCTCTTCGTCTCCCTGACAGATCAGGTCATACCGGTCAATCTGGTGCAGCCTGAGGATGACCGTAAGGAAAAGGTCATGGAAATGACCATCGAGGAACTGGATCTTTCCGTGCGCGCCTACAATTGTCTGAAGCGTGCCAACATCAATACTGTCGCTGAGCTGGTCACCCGGAATCAGGAAGACATGATGAAGGTCCGCAACCTGGGCCGCAAGAGTCTGGAAGAAGTTCAGCAGAAACTCGCCGCTCTTGGTCTGGGCCTCAGACCCAACGAAGACTAACTGGGTATTCAAACGTGACGGGAACCAAAGGTTCCCCAGCCCGTGTTAAGGAGGAAATGTCCCATGGCATATCAACGCAAGCTGGGTCGCACTGCTGATCAGCGCAAGGCTCTGCTCCGCAACCAGGTGACCCACCTCATCTGGTATGGCCGCATTGAGACCACCGAAGCCAAGGCCAAGGAAGTTCGCCGCGTTGCTGAGCACCTGATCACCCTGGCGATTCGTGAATGTGACAACAATGTGAGTGTCACCAAGGAAACGCACAATGACAAGGGTCAGCTCATGACTCTGAATGTCACCAATGACGCGCCTTCCAAGCTGGCCGCCCGCCGCACCATGATGGCTTACCTGTATGATCTGAAGGAAGCCAAGAAGGCAGACGAGACCAAGGCCGAATTCAAAGAGCGCACCAAGGACAACAAGCATCCTGTGGTGGAGAAGCTCTTCCGTGAAATCGGACCCAAGTACAAGGCCCGCAACAGCGAAAAGAACGTCCAGGGCGGTTACACCCGGATGTACAAGGTTGGCCCCCGCCGCGGCGACGCTGCCGAAATGGTCATCCTGGAGCTCGTGTGAGTAATTAAAACAATTCAATCTGACACATCAAAGCAATACAAAAACCCCGGTATTCTCCGCACAAAGAATACCGGGGTTTTTGCATGCTTTACTTATGCTGATTCAGAAGGGCGCTCTGCTCCTCATAGAGCCTCCGCATTTCCTTCTCGCATTCCTGGACCACTCTGTGGCGCTCTGCCGCCTCGTCCTCCGCCAGAGGGTTGTAATCCACCTCATGCCCGAAACACAGCGTACGGCCCTTTTTATAGGCATACATGGGCATGAATCTGCAGGCCTTTCCCGTGCGCTTGTAATAGATGGAGGCCAGCAGGCTGAAGCCTTCAAACATGGGGCCGAGACCTTCCATTTCGTATCCGTGATCCTTGGATATGGCATTGGGGTTTTCCGGGAAGATCAGCAGGTTGTCACCGCTCTGAAGTGCTTCCACGGATGCCCTGAACGTGCGCATCAGCTGTCCGGGCTGGTCTCGGAACACGGGAATGGCTTCCAGCTGCCGCATGCCCCAGACCGAGATTCTGCCCACAATCCTTGCCACAGGCATTTTCAGGAACGGCGGAATCCATTTGTTTTCCACCAGATCATACTTGTAATGATAGGCCGCCACTTCTTCCGGATCCAGGCAGAGATTGGAGATCACCCACGGACGGATCGGAACGGGAATATAGCACGCGCAGACCACCGGGCCATAGATATCCCCGTGGTTGCAGAGAAAGATCAGCGGATTCTCGTCGTCCACCCGGAGATTCTCGGTTCCGCACAGTTTATGCCGGTACATCTTGCGGATGACAAATTTCATGATCGTGGTGCCGAAGGGCTGACGATGGGTTTTCACCGCCACGCCTTCAAGCTGCTTTTCCAGTGCGGGATTGCTTCCGCCCTCATTGCGGATATGCAGCAGCCAGTCCAGCTTTTCCATGGACCGCTTGGATAGAGGAAAACGGAACGTGAACACCAGTGCCGCAATGACCATAATCAGCACGGGCACCACCATCAGCGGCTGCATGCCGCTGAGCGCTTCCATCACGCTGCTTGGAAGGTCCTGGCCGTTGATATAGCACAGTATCGTCAGCATGATGAGAGCCGCCATCTCGCCCAGGATGATGTACAGCTCCATCCAGTAAGAACGGAGCAGTTCGAAACCCCGGAATTCCTCCCCTGCCTTCAGCCGTGCCACCGCCATGATGCCTTCTTCCATCCGCCCGAGACATACCAGGCAAAGCGAGCACCCCGCCGTGCACAGTCCAAGGCAGGTGTAGAAGGAAAGCATCTGATCAGGGTGAATGGGCATCAGCGTCCGGAACGTGTTCAGTCCGTAAAACCACAGGAAGATGCCGAAGATCATCATATTGGTCGGATCTGCCCGGTGCTTCCTTTCCCTGTACCGCTTGATCCATTCTGCCGCTTCCAGGGAAAGCAGTGAAACGCCCAGGGCAATCACCATCTGCTGAAACAGAAGTTCAGCCGTCATGATGAGTGTGGTATAGATCAGAGCCATGGTCATCACCGCGGCCACAATCACGGTGAAGGACAGTGCAGCATACACGCGGAAGGCATTCACATGACTCATGACTTCCTGCAGTCTTGCCGAAGCTTCCACTTCATTGCCCTGCAGCTGACGGACCATGGCATCGCCTTCCATTACCTGTATATACAGTACCAGCACATCCTGCAGCACATAGGCCGCGAATACGAGCCATGCCGATGTCCAGAGAAGGTTGTAATGCAGGTCCCACAGCACCAGAAGAGCCGGCACAATATGCACAATCGCCATCAGCGTCACGATGCCGCGTCTTCCCAGCCGCCCGTAGGCTCTCTGCTTGATGAGTCTCTGGGATACCTGGTCCCGGACCAGCATGGCGATCACGATCAATGTGACTGTCCAGAGCTGGAAGGAAGAAAGCTGAAGCGGATAGATCACCACGAGGAACAGATTCAGGATCAGAAGAAAAATCAGGATCAGCCGCCGGTTCTTTCTGAACTTTTCCGGAAGAAGCGCGGCCCCAGGGCCCATACAGGTGGACACGTAATCCGCCGCCACCCGGGTACACATATACAAGGCTCCGCCGAAAATGGGCATTCTCGTCAGAAGATTGGAAACCAGCAGGCAGAAAATATAGGAATACAAGCTGTTCAGCCCAAGCAGCAGCGAATGGTTGGCCGGCGTCCGAAGAGTATTATGCCTCATGCCCCGCCTCCTTTCCTGTTTTTTCGTGAGCATTCAAGATTGTATCACAGCAGGCAGAGTCATGCAATTTCCGGGAAAGCCCTGAATATTTGACAACCTTTCTTCAAGGTCGTATGATCCTTGTGTCCAGTTATAAAGGAGGTTTTCTACGCATGTATCAAGAACAAGAGCTTGCCGCAGTCCGCGCACAGATCCGCAAGCGCTGGATTGCCCTTGGCATTCCCTGCCTTATCATTTTCGCTCTGCAGGTCTATTCCCTCACCATCCGCAACCGGACGATGACTTACATAACCGGGATCGGCCTCTGCCTGATCATGCTCTTTTTTTTCGAGATGACCATTCATCCCCTGATCCGCTATGAAAAGCATGTCAATGCCATGCTCCACGGCATCACCCACGAAATCACCGCCACCTTCCAGAACTTTGACAGCAATGAATCCCTGGTGGACGGTCTTGCCTTCCGTGCCATGAACGTCATCTGCATTGATGAAGAGCAGAAACCGTATGAGCGCTTCTTCTATTATGACATCGAAAAGCCGCTGCCTGACCTTCAAAAGGAAGACCGCATTCAGATCACATACCATGACCGTCAGGTAGTGGCCCTGAAAAAGCTCTGATATCAGAAGATCTGTTCCACCGCATACAGAACAAGAAGATGTGCCGGGTACAGCACATATCCTGCCCATCCCGGCATCTTCACCTTTTCAGGCATGCGGATCAGCATCAGCGGGAGGGCGAGAATCGCAAGGCTCTGAAGCCTGAGCCAGGGGGAAACAACGGTTCCAAGCGTACCGCTCGTCATCCATTTCAGGGGCAGTCCGAATAAGGACGTGACCTGGCTGGACGTGGCGCCCCATCCGAGGCAGTAGGCAATCATCACAGCTGCAATGCCGGGTCTGGAATTCCGCACCATATAGAGCAGATATACAATGAGAACTCCGCGGAATCCATAGTTTGCATTCATCAGCGCGGCCAGAAACAGCGTCAGCACCGGAGCCCACCACTGACTGCCCCATCTCTTTTCCTTCATTCCCCAGAGGCCCAGAAGCGCGATCACAAGCGTCAGGAAAATGTTGGGCTCCGCGAGTGTATGGTTCAGCGCGATCATATACAGCGGCTGTGAGATGATGCCTGTAATCAGCATGCGCAGAAGATACTTCGGAATACTTCGCGTGTATTCCACGCCTACCACAAGACACCAGCAGTACAGCGGAAAAGCGATACGGCCGATGATGCGCATTTCAGGGACAGAAGGAAAAACCATCTTCCCGAAATGATCAAAGCACATGAACAGAAGAGCCAGAAGCTTCAGAGTCTTTGTGGCCGTGTTTCCAGAAATCCGTTGTTCCACGTTGCAACCTCCAGGGCATATCAGCCGGGAAGAGTATAGCACGTTTCATGCTTTTCCGCTTGTGTCCGATGCCATATAAGGCAATTTCTTATTTCCTGAAAGGATCTGATCCATGTGAAAGCCTGGCATAAGCATGCCGTTATCATCGGGCTGCTTGTGATCGTCGTTGTCGCAGCGCTCCTCAGCCCTCTGCTGTTTGCTCCAAACCAGTCAAAGCATGCAGCGACTTCTTCCAGAGATCTCGGACTGATTCTCCGCTTCGGCGAGGACCGTCTCACGGTCATCGCCGTGGAGGAAAACTCGCTTGCCGAGCAGGCCGGGTTTCTGCCCGGGGACTGTCTGACCTTCGCCGAGGGCAAAATGCTGAACCGCGTCTCTGTGCTGGACAGCATCATTCAGGCCAATGCGGGCAAGGATCTGACCATTTCCTGTCTCCGGGAGGCGACGGAATTCTCCGTCACCATCCGCTGCGGAGAAGCCACCTGACATTCTTTATGCATCAAAAGAAAGGAGAACTACCTGGATGAAACTGCTTATTGTAGATGACGAACAGGGTATTCGGAGCATCATCCGGAAATATGCTGAATTTGAAGGATATACCGTGGACGAGGCCGCTGACGGTATGGAAGCCGTGGACAAGTGCCGCAGCAATTCCTACGATCTGATCATCATGGATGTCATGATGCCTGAGCTCGACGGTTTTTCCGCCGTCCGCGAAATCCGCAAGACCGCTTCTACACCCGTCATCATGCTGAGTGCACGCGGAGAAGAATACGACCGGATTCACGGGTTTGAGCTGGGCGTGGACGACTATGTGGTGAAACCCTTCTCCCCCCGTGAGCTGATGATGCGCGTCTCCGCCATTCTCAAGCGCTCTGCCCAGTCCGCTGCCGCCAAGGATGAGCTCAAAATCGGCGACGGTCTGTACATTGACTTTTCCGCCCGTCAGGTCACGGTGGACGGAAAACCCATTGAACTCAGTCCCAAGGCATACGATCTTCTGTTCTATATGGCCCGGAACCGCGGCGTAGCCCTGAGCCGTGACAAGCTGCTTGCCGAAGTCTGGGGATATGACTTTTTCGGGGACGACCGCACACTGGATACGCATATCAAGCTGCTGCGTCGTGAACTCGGTCCCTACGCAGACCGGATTACTACACTTCGAGGGGTAGGTTATCGTTTTGAAAAAGACTGATGCTGCACCGGAAAAGAAACGTTTTCCCAGACTGCTCAAGCATGCCGGTATCCGGGTCCGTGTCTTCTTCTATCTTGCTGTATTCTCTGTGCTGATTATTCTTCTTCTCGCCTATCTCCAGCTGGATCAGCTGGACTGGTTCTATCAGCGGAACCGTGAAAATCAGGTCCGGGAAGCGTCCAATCATATGGTATCCGCCATCCCGCATGATGTGCACAATGAGTACGCGGCCATCTACAAAATGGCTCAGAAATATGATGTTGCCATCCTTCTGCTGGATGAGCGTGAATATGCGCTGGTCTCCCAGTCTTCTTCCCAGAATTCCCTGCTTCAGCGCCTTTCCAGCGATGATCTGTCATGGCTGTGCCGGATGGCACCTGCAGACGGCAGTCCGGTCGGCATGTACTACCGCGTTCAGTCCGTTCCCGACGGTCCGGCAAGCGGCCTTGTCTCCAGCCGTTTCTCCATGTCCTATGCATCCAGCGACTCCTCGGAGTGGTACGCAGATAATGGACCGGCTATTGCTGACCTGGATGATGAGGAAGATGAGTGGACATCCGAAGAAGATGAATCCGGTGAAGCGCTGGATTCCGGCAAGGAAGCTGAATCCACTGAAGAAACCGGGACAAGCACTGCTGTTTCTCACAAGCGAACGCTTTCCACGCCCACCGATACGGATCCCATAATCATGAGCGGGTATGGACCTGGCGGTCCGCCTTCTTCCCCGGCGTCAACGTTCAACTCTACAGAAGACGCCATGCTGCGTTCCTATATCCAGATCCGGAAGGTCACTCTTCCGGACGGACGTGTGTGCACGCTGATGCTGAACACGGAAATCACGCCGGTTCTGGCCACCCGTGCCGCTCTGAGCAGCCAGCTTACCGCGGTTTCCATCATTGTGCTGGTGCTGGCGGCCATTCTTGCCCTGATCATTTCCAGCATCATTTCCCGCCCCATTCAGGAAACCAACCGTGCGGCCAAGGCTCTTTCCCATTCCCGCTACACACCGCCGCCCCAGGCAAACCGGTACCGGGAAATCGCTGAACTCAATCAGACCCTGGTCAAGGCTGCAGATGATCTCAGCCAGGTGGATAATCTCCAGCATGAGCTGATTGCCAACATATCCCACGATCTTCGCACGCCGCTGACCATGATCGGCGGATACGCGGAAGTCATGCGGGACCTTCCCAGCGAAAACACGCCGGAAAACATGCAGATGATCATTGACGAAACCGCGCGGCTCTCCTCTCTCGTCAACGAGCTTCTGGATTTCAGCCGCCTTCAGGCCGGCGTGGTGCAGATGAGCTTTGCGCCTTTTAACCTGACATCTTCTGTTCAGGCAATTATCAGCCGGATCAACGTGCTCACTGCGAGCAAGGGCTACAAAATCACCTTTGAACAGGATCAGAACCTGTACGTCAACGCCGATCAGTCCCGCATTGAACAGGTCCTCTACAATCTCATCGGAAACGCCCTCACCTACACCGGAGAAAGCAAATCCGTCACGGTGCGTCAGACCCTCAATGGCGACATGGCCCATATCGATGTCATTGATACAGGCAAGGGCATTGCAGAAGAAGAACTGGACCTGATCTGGAACCGCTATTACCGGACCCGTGAAACCCACAAACGCGCAGTGGTAGGCTCCGGTCTGGGACTGCATATTGTCCAGACCATTCTTGAGCAGCACCATGTGCCCTACGGTGTCCGCAGCACCCTGAAAGTGGGGACCACATTCTGGTTTGAACTGCCGATCGTGAAGGATACCGAAACGCCCGGCTGATGCGCAAAGTCTCCTCTTCCGACCCCGTTTCCAGGGATTTCAAAAGCCCGGAGCATATCGAGAATGCTCCGGGCTTTCCCCATCTTCGGATGGTCTATGCTTTTCATGTCTTAAGGCTTCATGCGTCAGAACGGCTTTCCGTTATTCACCGTTTCGATCCATCCATGCAGGCCTCAAACTCATCCTGCAGGCTTTCCGTTATTCACCGTTTCGATCCATCCATGCAGGCCTCAAACTCATCCTGCAGGCTTTCCCTTATCCACCTGCATGGCCGGCATCTGCCGGCTCCCGCTTCTATCCGGAAAGCCTTGACGCTCAGACGTAAGTTCCTGAACGATGCACGACCGCATTTTCTCTGCGCCTTCCATCCTGAAGCTTCTCTCCGTATCCTGGCCGCCTGGCCGTCAGCACGCCTATATGCATCGGCCTGTCACTGCCGGCTCCATTGGCCGGTCAGCAGTTCTGCAGCCTTCCGGCTTATGCCTGATCATTCCGGTTTTCACACTCTCCGCTGCCCTCTGCAAGCTTCAGTGTATCACTGCCGGCATGCCCGATGGCAATCTTCCGCACTTCCTGGGTGACGGGATGGATTTTCGGTAGCGTAATCCGCAGAATTCCGTTGTCCAGCGAAGCCCTGATACCGTCCTGATCCACGCCCTCGAGCTCGAAGGACCGCTCCATGTGGCCCCAGCGGCGCTCTGAGTGCATATACTGTTTGTCCTGCTTATCCATGTTCACATCCGCCGAGATGGTCAGGATGTCATGGTCCACCTGTACGCTGATCTGATCTTCGCTGACACCCGGAAGCTCGGCTTCCAGCTGATAGCTGTCATCCGTTTCCTGGACATCTACACGGAACGCGCGGTCCGCGGTCATATCCTCCGTAAAAGGAGCAAAGAAGCTGTTCCAGAGACTGTTCATATCCTGATAATGATTTCTTGAAAGCATATACATAAGTCATCCTCCTTGCTGAGACTCAATCTTTCTTTTTTCGGTCCATCTCTGAACCGTGACTGGAGTATAACTTAAAGATCAAAGAAAGTCAAACTCAGATAAGGTCAAAAAACAGCGGATGAAGTGCATATTTCTGCTTCATCCGCCATTTTTCTCGTTATTTCGAAGTTTTTCGGATTTTTTTGACTATCATTCTTCCACAGAGATCTGACGATACGGTTCCACCACTGCCGGATTTCCGCCTCTTGCAATGAAATCGTCAATGGCCGCCTGAAGTTCCACATGGAATTCTTCCAAGCAGATGCCCCGGCTCATGATATATTCTGCCACATCCTTACCCACGTAGCGGTAATGCCAGGGCTCAAAATTGATTTCCGTTTCCGCTTCCTTGTCACTGGGATAACGGAGAATAAAGCCGAACCGCGCGGCATTCTCCACCATCCACTGGGCTTCCTTTGTTTTGGCAAAGTCCCGGTTCATGGCCTTGTCCCGCCAGGATCTGGATATAATATCGCACCCGAGCCCGGTCTGATGATCGCTGGCCCCCGGCATGTTGACCCATCCGTCATCCCGCCCGTTATTCCGCTTCAGGCGGTTGTAATACATGGTCTTCTGGGTCTGATAGGACCGGTATGCCGACTTGAGGTACAGCCGGATATCTTCCTTCAGCCCGGCTTCAAACATTTCCACCAGGGCCTGTGCACAGGTTTCCTGAAGTTTCATCTGCGATGAGGAGGCCTTGTTGACGCCTCCGTTGGTATTCTCCCCGGCCTTGTTGCTTTTCCGGCTCTTCATGCTGACCAGCGGGTCCGGAACAAACTCGCTGCCCAGCAACACATGCTTGTTCGCCAGACGGATCATGTCAGGGTCCATCTGTTCAAGCATCAGTGGGAAATTCCATTCCACATCCCCGTAGCCCGGGATTTCCTCCAGTTCCACTTCGTCTTCCAGGGAAAAGAGGATTTCCTCCTCTTCCTCTTCTGCCAGCCCGGATACAGGCAGCAGGGAAAGCATCAGCAGCAGACACAGAATCGCACGAAACTTCATAGACAGCCTCCCGTCGTTTCCGCTTCTGAAAAGTGCGGAACAACAAGTCTGAATTATAATCATTTGCGGAAATGGCATCAAGCAGAAAGCGGATATCCGCGCATCCGTGCAGATATCCGCCTCTTAGAACGATCAGCCGATTCCGAAGGAAATGCCCATATGCTTGGCAATGGTCACCATCTGATGATCTTCCGGCACCAGCTTCGGAATGCCGGCAATATCCTTCAGCGGGTTATGCACGATGTTGTTGCCCTTCAGTGCCACGCTGACGCCATAGATCTGATCACGGATCAGTTCTGCGGCGTGTACGCCGAACTGGGAGGACAGCACGCGGTCATATGCGCTGGGCGTACCGCCGCGCTGAATGTGCCCGGGAACAACGCTCCTGGCTTCCACACCCAGCATCTCGGACAGCTGCGCCGCCACATATCCTGCTGCGGAATACCCGCCAGCACGCATGCTTTCGCGCTCCTTCTTCTTCATCTTGGATTCATCCTTGGTCATGGCGCCTTCCGCCACGGCAATGATGGTAAAGCCCTTGTTGTTCTTGGCACGCGCTTCGACGATCTCGGCAACCTTCTCGATCTTGTAGGGAATCTCAGGAATCAGGATGACGTCAGCGCCGCCGGCAAGGCCGGAATACAGGGTCAGCCAGCCTGCCTTGTTGCCCATGATCTCAATGCACATCACGCGGCCATGGCTGGCTGCGGTGGTGTGGATGCGGTCGATCGCGTCCGTCGCGATATCGATGGCTGTATGGAAGCCGAACGTGAAATCCGTACCGTAGATGTCATTGTCGATGGTTTTGGGAAGGCCGATCACGTTCAGGCCTTCCTCGCTGAGAAGATTGGCCGTCTTGTGGGTGCCGTTTCCGCCCAGGGTGACCAGGCAGTCCAGTTTCAGTTCCTGGTAGGTCTTCTTCATGGCCTCCACCTTGTCAACCTTGTCATCCCCGATCACTCTCATATCCCTGAAAGGCGTACGGCTGGTACCCAGGATCGTGCCGCCCAGAGTCAGAATGCCGGAAAACTGGCTCTTGGTCATGGGGGAATAATCGCCTTCAATCAGGCCGCGGTAGCCGTCATGAATACCCACAATCTCACAGTCGAACATTTCGTAGGAAGCCCTGGCAACACCGCGGATAGCCGCATTCAAACCGGGGCAGTCACCGCCGCTGGTCAGAATACCAATGCGTCTTTTCATCCTGAAAAACCCCTTTCTCCACTCACAGTCACGGATGTTATTACTTTCTTTATGATCACAAGTATAACACGTCATCGGAAGCTGTGCAACAAACAGTTCTGTGTCCGCTGCTTTTCACCGCAATCCGTTTTCCCTGTACAGCCTGTTTTTCCATGCGCCTCGTGCTTTTTTTGCTTTGTGTGCATTGCATCCCGGAAAAAAACATGTATGATGGTACTGTCCGATTTCAAAAATGGAGAGTGAAACATCATGAGTGAACGCAGTCATGTGCTCAGCAGACTTCAGGAGCTTGGCATCCCCTATGAGCTCCATGACCACGAAGAAGCACGGAGCATGGAAGACTGTCTGAACCTGCCGTTTCTTGACAGCGACACCGTGTTTTTGAAGAATATCCTGCTGACCACGCGCCAGAAGGATCAGTGGTTTCTGTACCTGACCCTTCCGGACAAGCCCTACCGCACCGCCGATGTCAGCAAGAAGCTGGAAACCTCCCGTCTTTCCTTTGCGCCGCCGGAAGTGCTTCCGGAAATGCTGCACCTGGAAAGCGGCAGCCTGAGTCCGCTCGGGCTCTGGTTTGATGAGCAGAAGACCATCACGCTGGTACTTGACCGGGATATCTATGCCTTTTCCCGTGTCGCGGTTCACCCCTGCGACAATCACTCCACGCTGATCTTTTCCATGGACGTGTTCCGGCATCAGGTGATTCCGTCCCTTCACCATATCACGGTGGACCTGAGCGTGCCCTGGCCCGGTAAATAAGCCATGTATTCCCTTTCCCACGCCATTTCAGGGAGGTTGACATGAAAAAACTGCTCTGTCTTCTTCTTTGTCTTGTATTCCCCGTTTCCGCCCTCGCCGAAGTCTGCGATCTGTTTTCCGATCTGAGCGACACGTTTTCAGCATCCATACGCGCTGACCTGGTGCCGCTTCTTGAGCAGGCCGGCATGGAATACTCCGTGATGGATGCCCATGGTTCCCAGTGGACACAGATGGATCAGGGCATGCTCCTGGCGGAAAAATCCCCGGAGGCTGTAGCGATTCAGGCCTGCGAATACGGTTCCCTCAGCGCGGCCCGGGCTGTGGCAGGCCCGCTTCTGGAAAAAGGCATTCCTGTCATCTTTTTCGGACGGGTCATGTATCCCGATGCCGCCTCCGGCAGGGCTTTCTTTCAGGGGCAGGATCGGGCCTGGTACCTGAATCATGACGTCCCGCGTCTTGGGAGCACCCAGGGACAGGCTGCCGGCCAGTATCTCGCAGCGCACTATGATGCGTGTGATCTTGACGGGGACGGCCGCATTTCCTGTGTTGTCCTCCAGGGGGACGCCATGGATGAGGACGCCTGCACCCGTTCCGCGTCTTCCGTGGAAGCTGTCAATGACGTCCTTGTATCCAAGGGATTTCCCCGGCTCTGCGGCATCCAGGGCGATGAACCGCCCGTGCTTTCAGATCCGAACGCTCTCTGGTCCGCCCGCTTTGCCAAAAGCGAAATGGACCGCATCCTGCAAAGGACCATGCCGGAACTTGTCCTGTGCGGGAATGATGACATGGCCATCGGCGCTGTCAACGCGCTCTCGGAAAAAGGATACAACACAGATCTTCCGGGGGCTCCATGCATCCCGGTCTACGGCATCGACCTGAGCCCCGTCGCTCAATCCCTGATTGCTCAGGGGCGGATGTACGGGTCCGTGGGACGCAGTCCCGCTGAGATGGCTTCCATGCTCGCCCAGGCGCTGTCCGATATAAGAGAAGGACTGGATCCCACCCTGCGCTTTTCCGATCAGACGGAAGACGGCTGGAAGATCGTGGTCCCCTATGCCTGTACCTGTCTCGCCCCGTAAAAAACAGTCGAAAAAAAGCATGAAGGCCGTCCTGACCTTCATGCTTTTTCATATCTGTTATTTGGTGATCTTGATGGTGTGCCTGAACTGCTTGTACACACTGTCCTTATAGACAGATGCATACGCTTTCGGCCATGTCATTTCCAGAATATAGAGCTTCTTGTTCAGGGACACGGCATGGATTCTGCCGCCCACCGGCGCTCCGGTGGACTTGAGGACTCCGGTGAAATCCGCATACACGCCTGTCTTGTCCAGAAGCGTTCTGGTGGCGGTATTGGTGGGACTGTACTGATCGTACTGGGCTTTGCGCGTGCTCAGTGCATTGCGGACTTCCTTGGCCAGATCGCTCTGGGAGTAGTCGGAATTGAGGGTATACACATAGACCGTCAGAGTGGCCTGATAGTCCACCTTCGTATCCGGGTTCACCAGAACATAGGTATCATTGGCCGCGTCATCCACTGTCCAGCCGGCCGGCGCAGAGAAGGAAATCCCCAGCTTGGTCGCATCATAGGTGACAAAATTGCTGAACGAGATCGGAGGAACAGGGGTGGGCGTCGGCTTGTCGATGGGATCAAGCAGCACAGGCGTTGCACCGGCATAGACGCTTCTCATGGTCGGAGCCGGTGTGGGATCGAGGGATACGGTGGCAACATAGGGTGTCTCGCCGGGCAGCGAATCCAGCACGCCTTCCTCAGAGGAAGGATCATACTCTCCGCTGTCAAAATTGTAATCCGATCCGCTGGGGCTGCTGCCCTGAGCCGAAGCAGGAGCCTGCTGGGACGGCGCATCAGGCACATTGGTCACCTGCACCACCTGATACTGGGGCTCGGCCGGCTGCTGTCCGCAGGACGCCAGAAAAACCAGCATCAGCACCAGAACCGCACTCAGAATGATCCGATGTTTCATATAGGAAACCTCCTTTTACCCGGGACGGGCTCACTCTGCCTCATCCGAATAGTATGGATGATACATGCGCCGTCCATCGAGAATCGCTATCTTCTCAGAGAACGCGCCAACCGGCGTCTTTTCCACTGCTGCGCGCATCTGATAGACTCTTGAATCCAGATAATCCAGAATGTGAAGCACTTCCGCCTCAAGGATTTTCGGCACCTGAGGGCTGCCATGCTCCGCCACGCCGTGATGGGAAAGAATCATGTGCTCCAGGAGCACCACCCATTCTCCCCCGATCCCGCAGTTTCTGGCAGCCGTCTGCAGGTTGGCCACACCTCTGACCAGATGCCCGATCAGCTGCCCATCCCTGGAATAATCCGTAACCTTGCCCATGGAATCGCTGAGCATTTCACTGGTCTTGGCCAGATCGTGGACTATCACGCCGGCGCGGAGCAGATCCGCGTTCAGGAACGGATAGCACTTGAGCACGGCCTCCGCAGTGTGCAGCATATCGGTGGTATGATGCAGGAGCCCGCCCTTTTCCGCGTGATGCACCCACATGCCTCCGGGATAGTACTTCAGTTCCTCACCGGTGAGACGGATCATTTCCCGGACCAGCCGTTTGAGATGATCGCTGGAAAAGGAATCAATCACAGAATCCAGGTAGGCCATCATCTCCTCGGCAGTAGCCGGTGCGCTGGCCACAAGCTGCGACATATCCACCTGGTCCTCCGGCACCGCCGGCTTCATTTCCTCGATCTTCATCTGAATCCGGCCGTTATAGATCTGAATCTGGCTGCGGACGATGTGAACCACGGAGCCTGCCTCCGGCACCTGGGTGAACCCGCCCCACATCTTGCAGTTGACTTCCCCGCTGCTGTCCACCAGATTCATGTCCAGGTAGTATTTGCCACGCTGGTCAATCCGCTGCTCGGCACTCTTCACAAGAAGGAAGCCGCTGAATTTCTGTCCATCCCCGAAGGCTTTAATCTGTGTCTGCTGCATGTTTTCCTCCAGAGCTCATTATCAGAAACCGCCCGGTTTTCCAGCTTCCGTGGCAAGATTGGCATAGGTTGTATACTCTGCCAGCCATGCCACCTTGACGGTACCCAGAGGACCGTTTCTCTGCTTGGCAATGATAATTTCGCCCACGTTTTTTTCTTCACACTCAGGGTCGTAATACGCTTCTCTGTGTATAAACATGACCACGTCAGCGTCCTGCTCGATGGAACCGGAATCACGCAGGTCCGAAAGAATCGGCCGCTTGTCGTTTCTTGTGGTGGCCGCACGGGAGAGCTGCGCACACGCGATCAGCGGCACCTTGAGCTCCAGGGCAATGGCTTTCAGCTGACGGCTGATTTCACTGACCTCCAGCTGACGGTTTTCCACGGCACCATCGCAGTGCATGAGACCCAGATAGTCCACAATAATGAGGTCCAGACCATGGTCCATCATCAGACGCCTGCAGCGTGATCTGAGCTGGGAAGGCGTGATGCCGGCCGTATCATCCAGGAAGCAGGAGGAGGCTGACATGGGGCCGATGGAGCGGGCCAGTTTCATCCAGTCATCGGTGTTCAGTGTGCCCTGACGGACTTTCTGCATGTCCACCCGGGCATCCGAGCAGAGCATTCTCATGGCGATCTGCTCTCTGGGCATTTCCAGGGAAAAGACCGCCACGGTCTTTCCCGCGCTGAATGCCGCATGACTGGCAATATTGATGGCAAAGCTCGTCTTGCCCATGGACGGTCTGGCTCCGATCAGGATCAGTTCGCCCGGATGCAGGCCCGTAAGCAGCTTGTCCAGGTCCGTAAACCCTGTGGGAACGCCGGAAAGCCGTCCCTTGAGCTTGGAGAGTTCCTCAATAATGCCGTAGGTATTGTACAGAACATCCTGCATGGGCACCAGCGTCTCACCGCTGGAGCGCTTCATGACGATGTCAAAAATGGACTTTTCCGCATGCGCCAGAGCGTCCTGCATGGGGACCATCTGGCCGTAGCATTCCCTGGAAATCTCCTGACAGGCGGAAATCAGCTTCCTGAGCGTGCTCTTCTCTTCCACAATGGCGATGTGGGATTTGACATTGGCCGTCAGAAAATGAAAGCTGATCAGATCGGCCAGGTATTCCTCCCCGCCGACGCCTTCCAGGGTTCCCCGGCGCTTGAGCTCGGCGACCAGTGTAATGACATCAATCGGGGACGCATTCCGGTTCAGGGTGAGCATGGCGTCGAAGATTTCCTTGTGCTGAGGCTGATAGAAATCGTCCTTCGTCAGCCGTTCCACGCCCTGAAGCACCGCCTGGGTGTCCTGAAGCATGGCTCCCAGCACAGCCCGCTCAGCTTCCAGAGAATTCGGCGGCACCATGGAGCGGGTTTCACTCATGCCAGCCACTTCCTTCTCTTCTTACTTCTCCAGGGGCACCACATGCACCACCATATTGGTGGTAATGCCGCTGTAGAGCCATACGCTCATCTTCACATCGCCCACCTGCTTGATGGGTTCGGCGAGCTCGATCTTCTTCTTGTCCACGCTGATCCCGTACTGCTTTTCCAGTACTGCAGCGATCTCAGCGGTGGTCACACTGCCGTAGAGACGGCCCTTGTCTCCGCATTTCACAGGCAGGGTCACGCCCTTGTCACGCAGCATGGCCGCCTTGGCCTCCGCCTCGGCTCTGCGCTCCGCCTCACGCGCGGCTTCCGCGGCACGCTTGCGCTCCACTTCCTTCATCGCACCGGGCTTTGCCTCCATGGCCAGTTTCTGGGGAAAAAGGAAGTTGCGGGCATAGCCGTCCGATACGGTGATGATGTCATCGCGCTTGCCCATATTCTTGACGTCCTGAAGAAGAATGACTTTCATGTATCTTGCCTCCTGCCTGCCGGAAACGGGAAAATATTTCTGCTGTTCATAATGTGTGTCCGGCATACGTTTACAGATTATATTATAGCGAAAGTGCCTGACTCTGTAAAGTTTTCCGGCCGCTCAGGGCAGGACGATTTCACGAACGGAAAGATGGAATGATTTGCCGTAAAAAGAATATGACTATACCAACACAAACGACAATTTGCGCGCATAACATGCAACATA
>CACYNZ010000011.1 GCA_902775835.1 uncultured Eubacteriales bacterium
ATAAGTATCTGCGTATTTCTGGACCAGGCCTCGGAAATCGATTGAAAATCTGTCCCTGAGTACGGACCTCAGACTGGTTGCTTCCATGATATGGCATTTCCTCCTTTTTCAGCATTGCCCAGAGAATCAGAAGCAGATACAAAGGGAATAATATCCGCTCCGTAATTGATGAATCTCAGGGTTTCTACGACATGAATCTTTCCGACCCTCGGCACCGCGTGCAGCGTCTGCTGATCTCGACTGCGGCAGCTGCCGTGTCCATATTGTATGACGTCTTGAGCTGAAAATCAATATTATTTCTAACGTATATTTCATTAAATGCTCTTGTATCGTTAGAATTTCTATGATATATTGTCATCAGCGATATTTCTCTATACGCATAATTTGAACAGATGTTCGCTCATTAATGCTTAATATGAATGGCCCCGGCTGCCGCTAATGCCGGTTAGGAAGGAGGCTTCCTATGCCTCAGAAATCAAATAGGTCAAAAGTTGTTTCTCTCAGCAGAGCAGAAAAGACCTCTGCCAGAAAAGCTGCTACTACGAAGCTGCAGATGGGTGCAATCATCAGAAGTTATAGGCAGCGTGCAGGTCTCAGCACGAAAGAACTTGCTGCAATGCTCGGAACCACAGATGGGAGCATCCGGCATTGGGAAACGGATATGAACTATCCTCCCATGGATCAGCTGAAGAATCTATGCGAAGTCCTGAGCATTCCTGTCGAAGAACTTTTCGGTCTGAAACCGGAGATGGTACTCGATGCCAATGAAACACATGTCATCAACTTCTACCGGCAGTCAAGCGATGTCGGGAAAAGGATCATAGAGAATAACGCACAGTCTGTCTATGAATCTGAGCAGGAAGCGCACGATCTTGACCTGAAGTACCATTGCGATATTATTCCGCTCCAGGCTACACCAGCTGCCGCAGGGACCGGATGTGAATTCGTCGATGCTCGACCTGACTACCAGTTTATCCGCATCTCCGAACGGAGTCAGAAAGCCGATACTCTGATCCGGGTCTCTGGTCGGAGCATGGAGCCCAGGTATCATGATGGTGATCTCGTATTCGTGAAATATACAGAATCCGCTGAAGACGGCGATGACGTAATCTGCGCCACTGCAGACGGTGCGGTGATCAAGCATAAAATCGGCAATAAACTGTACTCATTGAACAGGGATCTTCCCTATGGGGAGAAACATGAAGATGACCATGTGCGGATCGTTGGAAAAGTGTTAGGGATTGTTGGGAAAGATGACCTGCCTGCGGAGGAAGATTACGACAAGCTCGAAGGTTTCCTCGCAAACAAAATCAGAAAATTCAAGAAAGAATACTGGTGAAGGCTGAAAGCCATCCGATAGTCCGTAAGACGGGAGGTGACATGATGACTGCCTCGATAGAATCTGTATGGAACCCCTGGCACGGCTGCCACCGGATCAGTTCTGGTTGCAGGTACTGCCCTGTCTTTTCCCCTTTAAAATGGCGGACCAGAATATGCTGCTCTTCCAGGCGGTCCTTGAGTTCACGGGTGGTGAGCAGTTCCATGGAGATCCATCCTTTCCAGCCCCTCAGGCTTCAGCTTATAAGCAGAGGGCAAATGCATTGCGGAAAATTGTCCGGCATTTCCGCGATGATACCACACTCCGCAGAGCGAAGCAAGGACGGGAGCGGGAAGAAGCGGGAAAGGGAAGGCCGGACGGGAAAATCATGACGGATGACTTGCATTCTGGGACGACGTCGGTACAATTCCATGGGATGATACGCGCGCCCGACACTTATCGGGCGGGAAGGAGACGCACATGGCAGGGATCCGCATGACGGAGGGCAGCATACCGAAGCATCTTCTGAGGTTCGGACTGCCGCTTCTTCTGTCGAACATGTTCCAGCTGACCTATAATGCGGTGGATTCCATGATCCTGGGCCGCATGGTGGGCATGGAGGCTCTTGCGGCCTCGGGTACGGCGGGACCGCTGATGAACCTGCTGGTGCTGGCCATCTCCGGACTGTGCATCGGCGCAGGGGTAATCATGAGCGAGTTCTACGGCGCCGGGGACATGAAAGGGCTGCGGCAGGAGCTGGCCGTGCTGCTGAAGACCGGCGGAGGCAGCGCTGTGATCATTGCGCTGGCGGCGGAAATCCTGCTGACGCAGATCATGGGATGGCTGAAGGTGCCCGGGGAACTGTACGGACCGGCCGGTATCTATCTTGCCTGGATCCTGCCCGGGATTCCCGCGACCTTTGCCTGCAATGCCCTGGCGGCGTGCATCAAGAGCATGGGCAATGCCATGGTGCCGCTGATCATGCTGGCGGCGGGCAGTGTGGTGAATATTCTTCTGGACCTGCTGTTCGTGAACATGGGACTCGGGATTCAGGGGGCGGCCATGGCCACGCTGATTTCCCAGTACCTGACGGCCGCTCTTCTGGGTGCGTATCTGCTTCTGCGTCTGCCGCAGGCAAGACCTGCCGGGGATGACTGGAAAACGAACCGTGCCCTGCTCTCCCGGACGCTCCGGGACGGCGGGATCACGGCATTGCAGCAGGCCTGCCAGCCGGTGGGCAAGCTCATGATCCAGGGTGCCGTGAACGGTCTGGGCGTAAATGCCATGGCGGCCTTCAACGCGGTGACGCGCATGGATGACTACGCGTGCCTGCCGGAACAGAACCTGTCCTCCAGCGTGACCACGTTCCTGGCCCAGAACCGTGGCGCCGGGCATCGGGAAAGGGTGAAGGGCGGATTCCTGACCGGACTGGTGATGGAGGCGGTATACGGTCTGGGTATCGGGCTTGTGGTGTTCATTGCCAGGGACTGGCTCATGAGTCTGTTCGTGGACCCGGCGCGCACTGAGGTCATGGACATGGGCCGGGAATATCTTCTGTACATGTCGCTGTTCTATTTCCTTCCTGCCATGACGAACCTCTGTCAGGGATTTTTCCGGGGCATGGGCATGATGAAGGTGACGCTGGCGGCCACCATTACCCAGATATCCATCCGGGTACTTGTGGTGCTGCTGGGCATTTCAGGACTGGGCCTGCGGGCGGTGGCCTTCGGGTCCGCGGCGGGATGGCTGGTCATGCTGGCCTGGGAAGTGCCGCTTCTTGTGCACACCATGCGCAGGTATACACGTGCCTGACAGACATCGGGCATGTCTCTGGCTTTTCCTTGTCAAGCCGGAACGGGCATGATACAATCAGGGACCGCGGTATGCGGAAGAGGAGGCACGCAATGCAGCATTTACAACATCCTCTCACTCCGGTGAACGGAATCCCGGCAGAGGACGTTTTTCTTGTCATGGACGATCTCGGCAGTCAGGTCGGCATGGGCTATGTGGTCTGCCAGTTTCAGCAGCATCTGGATCCGGACTGCCCCATCAATATTTACGCATCCCTGGAGTCGGCTTCCTCGGCCCGGTATCTTCTGTCCGGCGCCCTGGTGGCAAGGGCACGCCAGATGCGGGACATGAATCCCAATGCCCGGGCCAGGGTGTATACGGCCGTACGGGTGGATGACGAGGCCCAGCAGGCATTCTATCGCGAGAACGGATGGAACCTGGAGCATACGGAAGTGCGGCTCAAGCTGAACCCCGCGGCCGCTGAGAACCGTTTTCCCATGGGCAGCGTGATCCGCGAAATCCCGCTGAACACGCAGGAGGAGCAGATGGGCCTTCTGTCCCGGATGGCGGCCAATGATGTGACGCACCTGGACATGGGCTTCCTGTTTCAGGTCATGCGCACGCCGCATTTCCGGGCGCTGGGCATTACAAGGGGGAACCAGATCCTGGCGGAGGCCGTGGTGGCCGGCAACAACAAGAACTGTGAGCTGCTGGCCGTCTATGTGTCCCCGGAAAGCCGGATGCAGGGCATCGGCAAGGCACTGGTGGCGCATCTCATGACGGTGATGGCGTCCGAAGGCGCCACGGAATTCACGGTGCGCATGATGACGCGCTCCGCCCCGCAGATGGCGCTGAGCCGCGCGTTTTCCCCGGAAACCCTGGATACGCTGACCGTGTTCCCGGAACTGAGTCTGTAAAGGGGAGTGCAGAAGAAATGGCGAAACTGTATTACCGGTATGGGGCCATGGGTTCTTCCAAGACCGCCAATGCCATCATGGTGCGCTACAACTATATCGAGCGCGGGCAGAAGGTCCTGATGATCAAGCCGGCCATGGAAACCCGGGACGGCGAGCATATGCTGTCCTCGCGCTGCGGGCTGACGGCGCCCTGTGTGTACATGGAAGAAGTGCCGGACATGGACGTGAAGCAGTATGACTGCCTCATCGTGGACGAGGCGCAGTTCCTGACCAGGGAGCAGGTGGAGTTTCTGGTGCATGTGGTGGACGATCTGGGTATTCCGGTCATCTGCTACGGTCTGCGCGCGGATTTCCAGGGCAATTTCTTTGAGGGCAGCCTGAACCTCATGGCCTGCGCGGACACCATTGAGGAGATCAAGACGATCTGCTGGTGCGGGCGCAAGGCCACGTGCAATGCCCGGATCATGAACGGGCGCGTGGTCAAGGAAGGCGATCAGATTCTCCTTGGCGGCAACAGCCAGTATGTCTCCCTGTGCCGCAAGCACTGGAGAAGCGGGGAACTGGGACCCTTCCGCGAGCTGAGCATGGGCGACTGAAGCCCTTTTCCAAAAGCGAGATAGAGAAACAAAGGTCTGATGCGGGAACGTGTCAGGCCTTTTTGCGTTCCGGTGAAAGGCCGAAATGATTGAACGCGCGGACGAAAAACCATATAATGCTATGCAGGAAGTCAGATAAGACGTGAAACAGAAAAGCATCCGGACAGATCAGGCAGGGAAAGTATATGGCGCTGGCCAGTGTGGAAAGAGGGAAAATACATGGCGGGATATCTGCTGGGCATTGACGCCGGGGCGACGAAAACGGCGTTTATACTGTATGACCTTGAAAGGAACAGGGCGTGGCAGTTGTACGGCGGGTGCGGGAATCATGAGGGCCTCCCGGGCGGATACGCGGAGCTTGAAAAGATGATGGAAGCGCATCTCAATCGCCTGTGCGCCTGTGCCGGCGTGACCCTTAAGGACATTGCGGGGGCGGGGCTTGGCGTGGCCGGGGTGGATACCCGCAGGCAGCACGGGATCATAGCCGGGATCTTCTCGAAAATCGGGCTTGAACGGTTCGTGCTGGCCAATGATGCCGTGCTGGGCATCAAGGCGGAATGCGATGCGGGCATCTGCGCTGTGAACGGCACCGGTTTCTGCGTATACGGGATTGACCGGCAGGGACAGACCGCCCAGGTGGGCGGCCTGGATCAGCTGAGCGGCGATCTCGGAGGCGGGAAGGTATATGCGCAGCGCGCTCTGGCGGCGGTGTACAGCGAGCTGGAAAAGGGCGGGCCGAAGACGGACATGACCGGCGGCGCGCTTTCCATCCTGGGCATAACGGATCCGGGACTGTTTGCGGAAAGGGTATCCGAATGCATGGAAAGTCCGGACAGTGCCATGTATATCCGCGGTATGTCCATGCTCCTGCATGACTGCGCCGGGGCCGGGGATGCGGTGGCGTCCTCCATTCTTCGCGCGTCCGGGGAGGAATACGCCAGATGCGTACAGGGCGTGCTCAGGCATCTGCCGGGTCTTGCGGAGCATGGGGACGTGAACCTGATCCTGGTGGGCTCCTGCTTCCTGCGCGCCAGCTGCGGTCTGACACGGCAGAGCATGGAACAGAAGCTGAAGGAGCTGTGCCCGGAAATCACTTTCTCCATCCGTCCGATTGGGACGGAGCCTGTGGCCGGGGCCCTGTTCTGGGCGCTGGAGCAGGCCGGACTAAACGGCGACAGGGAACTGGAAATGCGGGTTCGGCAGGCAGCAGAGAGTGCAGAGAATATCGGGTAAGACTGACATGGAATAGAGCGGAGGAGGACAGGCGATGAAAGCCATTCTGCAGATTTCCACGGGAAGGTTCGGTCAGTGCACGGAGCGCAGTGTGTCCGAAGTGCGCTCGCGTCTGGAGCAGATGCTGAAATGGCTGCCGGTCACGGCCGTGATCTTCGGGTGGGCGAGGAAGGACGGGCTGTTTGAAGCCATAGCGGACACGGCGCATGCAAATGGCGCGGACGTGTATCTCTGGCTGCCGGTCTATGCGGATGTCCGGGAACCGGCCCAGGCGGATCCCATGGTGTTCTGGGACGCAGACCATGCCGGGGACAGGAATGTGCCGGTGATGGACGGCGAGGGATTCCATTTCATATGCCCGGCCTCCGGAAAGAATCTGGACAGCGCGTTCCGGACCTGGGCGGACCTTGCGGAAGGAATTTCCGTGGAAGGCGTGTTTCTGGACCGCATCCGGTATCCTTCGGCGGTTTTTTCAAAAGTCCATTTCTTTGGCTGCAGATGCCCCAACTGTCTCAGGAGACTTGACGGGCAGATCCGTGACCGGGAAAAGCTCCGGCGCCTGATCCGGGACGCGGATCAGGGCATGCGAATGCCGCTTCCGGTGTCTGTGGAAAATGGATGCTGCCGGTACGCGGATGCTGACCTGAACCGGCTGATGGCCGACAGACGAGGGCAGATCACGCACGCTGTGGAATGTATTGTCCGGAGTTTTCATGAAAAGGGACTCAGGGTCGGACTGGACACGTTTGCGCCGGCGCTTGCGGACCTGGTGGGGCAGGACCTGCCCAGGCTCATGGAGCTTTCGGACTTTATCAAGCCCATGATGTACTATAAAACGGATGCGCCGGCGGGGATTCCCTGTGAGCTGAAGGCCTTCGGCGCGGAGTTTACGGAACAATTGTCCCGACTCTGGGATGCAGATCTCATGTCGGTTTCCTCCATGGAAAAGCAACTGCGTTCCCTGAAAAATACCGGAAAAGTCTGCCCGGGGATAGAAATCCACCGGATTCCGGGCATCTGTGAGGCGGATGAGGAAAGCATCCGGGACGGGATCCGTGCCGCGCGGGCATACGGGTGCGCGTCGGTGGTGCTTTCCTGGAACGATCTTCTGGCTTCGGACACGGAGCTTGAGTGGGCCGGGAAATACCTGACAGAGGACGGAACATGAGGCAAATGAAGAGCAGCCCTGCCAGATGGCAGGGCTGCTGACGTATACGGATATGAATCTTCATGGGATCAGGCCTGGGCGCGGAGAATGAGCAGGCCGTTGACGGGCAGCTGCACCGTGCCTGTCACGGTTCTGCCGCTGAGCATGTCCTGCCAGGATCGGGACAGGGTAAGTGATTTTTCCTCTCCGGAATAGTTCTGCACGAACACGGCACTGCCGCGGCGGCGCGCGGTGACGCCGTGGGGCAGGGGATCCGGCAGGGAAGGACGGAGCTGCAGGCGACTTGCAATGTCCGCATAGAGCGTATCCAGTCCGCCGTCCTCAAGACGCGCGCCTACATACCAGGCCTGCCCGAGGCCGAAGTCATGCCGGGTGATGCAGGGCGTGCCGGCGTAGAAGTCCCGGGAATAGGCGGCATAGACCTCGGCTCCCTCATTTTCCAGAAGCTCGCACATCTGGTGCGCGCTGAGGCCGTCCGGGCCGGACAGCGGGTTGGATTCCTCGGGATACAGGGCGTCCAGCTCTTGGACGTGCATGCCGAATACGTCCGTCAGGCCGTGGGGCGCATGGCCCAGGAAGGCCTGCTGGTTTTCGTCCACTGTGCCGCTGAGCATGGACATGACCAGGGTGCCGCCCTGCTGCACATAGGCGCGGAGCCTGTCCTCAATGCCCTCGCGGAACAGGAACAGTTCCGGGGCGATGACGAGATCATAGCCCTCGGCGGGGTCAAAGGATACGGGATCCCGGAAGTCCACGGGAATGCCCAGTTTCCAGAACGCCGCATAGTGGGCCATGACCTGGGCGTGATAATCCAGCTCACTGCGCAGGCCCATCTGGGCAGTGCTCATGGCCCAGCGGCTGTCCCAGTAATAGAGGAAGCAGACCTGGGGCCGGCCCACAGGCTCATGGTACAGCGGGGCCAGGCGCTCCAGGGTGACGCCCACCTCGGTGACGTCACGGAAGACCCGGGTATCCGGGGACATGTCGTGGCTCACCACCGCGCCGTGGAACATTTCCGCGCCGCCCCGGCCCTTGCGCCACTGGAAGTACATGACGCTCTGGGCGCCGTGGGCAACGGCCTGCATGGAAGAGAGCAGGTGCATGCCCGGCCGCTTCAGGCGGTTGACATCCTTCCAGTTCACCAGGGAGGGCGTGGATTCCATGAGCAGAAAGGGCTTTTTCAGGAAGGAACGCATCATGTCATGGTTCATGGCAAACTCAATGGCCACATCACTGTTGTCCCCGGCGTGCCAGGCGGGATAGGCGTCCCAGGACACGAAGTCCAGGGCCTGGGAGAGGCGGAAGTAGTCATAGTCATAGAATCGTTCCATGAGATTGGTGGTCACGGGCAGTTCCGGGCACACGGCCTTCACCGTATCCCGCTCCATCTCAATGAAGGATGTGCACTGGTGCGTGGAGAAGCGGCGCCAGTCCAGGAGCATGGTGGGATTGACGTTCTGTCCCCTGGGCGAGGGCGCTTCGATTTCGCGCCAGTCGCTGTAGCGCATGGACCAGAAGCCGGTGTACCAGGCGCGGTTCAGCTCGTCCAGGGTCCCGTACTTTTCGCGCAGCCAGTCCCGGAACTTTTCCTGGCAGAGTTCGCAGTAGCAGTCTCCGGAAAACTCATTGGAGATGTGCCACAGGATCACGGCCGGATGGGACGCGTAGCGGCGGGCCAGGGCGGCGTCCATGGCCTGCACCTTTTCCCGGTATACCGGGGAGGACGGGCAGTGGTTGTGACGCCCGCCGAAATGCCGGCGCTGGAAGTCGCGCTCGGTGCGCAGCACTTCCGGGTATTTCCGGGCCATCCAGGCCGGACGCGCGCCGGAGGGCGTGGCCAGGGACACATGGATGCCGCTGGCCCACAGACGCTCAATGATGTCATCGAGCCAGACGAAGTCATATCTGCCTTCCTCGGGCTCCAGGCGGGCCCAGGCGAAGATGCCCAGGGAGACGCAGTTCACGTGCGCCTTTTTCATGTATTCCATGTCCTGGCGCAAAATGTCCGGATGGTCCAGCCACTGGTCGGGGTTGTAGTCGCCGCCGTGCAGAAAGGCGGGAAAGCGGGGCGTGAGTTCCATGGATTCAGCCTTCTTTCTGTCAGGATGAAGATTTGACAAGGCTGCGGGGGCAGCCTACAATCGTCAGGAGGAAGGGGGTGGGCAGCGTGGATCCGGAAAAGGAAGCGTACGGCTGTCTTTTCTGCATGGCCGGCACCGAAAAGATTGTTTCGCAGCTGATTTCCTACAAGTACGGCCAGGACGTGCAGGTGACCCCGGCACTGTATGAGCGCCACCGCACCCGGCAGGGCGAGAAATGGCGGGACACGGCCGTGTTCATGCCGGGGTATGTGTTCTTCCGCTGCCGGGAGGACATATTCCTGCCCTATGCCTTTCCCAGGGACCGGGGATACCGGCTTCTGAAAAACGAGGAAGGCGACTGGCGGCTCCAGGATCAGGACCGGGAGTATGCGCGCTGGCTGCTTTCCTATGACGGGCTTCTGCCCTTTTCCACGGCCTGCGAGGAGCAGGACCGGATCCGCATTCTGTCCGGGCCCATGAAGGACCGGGAAGGGTATGTGGAAAAGATTGACCGCCGAGGCCGGAGTGCACTGGTGCGCCTGGAGTTCCAGGGCAGGGTGTTCCGGGTCTGGCTCGGGTTTGAACTGATCGTGAAGGATATGCCCGGCAGCGTTACTTCGTCTGAAGGAAACGCATGAACGCGTCCCGGTTTTCGATGGGCGTGGTGGTGGGCCGTCCAAGGTCCGCCCGGGCGCCCAGAGCGCAGCGGATTTCGAGAAACACGGGGCCGGATTCCGGTAAATGCTTCAGCGCGTCCTCCAGCTCCGTCTCGGACACGGCAAGCAGGACATGCCGGTAGCCGCAGGCCCGGGCCACAGCGCCAAGGTCCGCGTCAAACCCGGCGGTGGGCAGTCCGCCCACGGTCTCATGGGCGCCGTTGTTGATGACAAGATGTACAAGGTTTTCGCACTTTGCCTGTCCGATGGTGGCAAGGCAGCCCATGTGCATGAGCACGGCGCCGTCCCCGTCCAGACAGAAGACACGGGTATCCCGCTTCTGCAGGGCGAGACCCAGGGCGATGGACGCGGCGTGGCCCATGGAGCCCACCGTGAGAAAGTCCCGGGCGTGGCCCTCGCCGCGCTTTTCGCGCAGCTCAAACAGCTCCCGGCTGGCCTTGCCGGTGGTGGATACGATGGGACATGTGCCGGTATATTCAACAATATGCTCAATGGCGCGCTCCCGGGTCATGGCATAGGGATTGGAAAAGGCGTGTCGGACGGGCGTGGTCAGCGCGCTTTTGCGCACTACAAAGGCCACGGGATGTCCCTGCTCCAGCTCCGGCCGGAAAGTTTTCATCCAGGCAAGCACATCCTCTTCCGTACTTTCGGCGGAAAGCACCTGGAAGGGAATCTGCATGTCGGTGAGCAATTGACAGGTGATTTCGCCCTGATAGACATGCTGGGGCTCGTCGTGCACGCCGGGCTCGCCGCGCCAGCCCACCACCAGGATGGCGGGCAGGCTGTAGACCCTGCGGTGCATGAGGGAGGCGAGGGGATTGATGAGATTGCCCTCGCCGGAATTCTGCAGATAGATGACGGGCACGTGCCCGGTGGCCAGAAAATAGCCGGCGGCCATGCCGGCACAGGCGCCTTCGTTGACGCCGATCACGTGATGGCGGGGATCGGTGCCATAGCGCTCCAGAATGGAGACGCACAGGGGGTGCAGCAGGGAATCGGGAACGCCGGTATAGAAATCGGCTCCCAGAAGGTCCATGAAACGGGAAGCCAGCATAACGGATCACCTCGGAAAGAATTGGGAACACCTGCTGTCATTCTACCTGTACAGCCCGGTGATGTCAAAAAATGCTCAGTGGAAAGGGGGATGGAACATGCTCAGTACGGCGGCAAGCCTTCCGGCAATCGGTGTGATTCTGGTTCTGACGGCCGCGGCCGTGTTTTTTCTTGAACTGCTCCGTCTCCGCCGCCCGGACAGTGCCCGGAAGGTGCGCATGGTTCAGGTGCTTCTGCTCTGCCTGTATCTGCTGGGATACCTGTACCTCACCATCTTTTCCCGGAAACCGGGAAGCGCGCCAAGATTTGCCGGGTTCCTGTGGAGCTACCGGGAAGCGTTCCGGCTGGAAAACGGGGGCATCCGGATCGCGCGTCTGGGTCTTGCGCGGCAGATCCTGATGAACGTGCTGCTCTATGTGCCCCTGGGCATGCTGCTGCCCGGGGTGTGCGCCGGGGCGAAGCGGCCCTACTGGCTGTCCGTGGCGCTTGGCGCCGCGCTGACGCTTTTTACGGAATGCACGCAGTATGCCCTGAGACTCGGGCTGTTTGAGCCGGACGATATCCTGGACAACATGCTGGGACTGGCAGCGGGAATCCTGGTGCTCAAGTGCCTGCGCAGGGCGGCGAAATGCCTTGCAGACAAGCGGTTTTAGGCCTTTCGGGAAGGGCTGGTTTCGTTGACAAGGTACATGGGCTATGGTAGAATCTTTCCGCTCCCTGAAGCGTTTTTCTTGTCCGGGAAACGGAATGAGGCGGAGACGGGGAAGCGTCAGCGGGTGCGGCCTTCACCGGTTCAGAGAGGATACGCAGGGGCAGGCCTGCTTTTTTGCGTTATCCGGGGCATCAATCAAAACAGAACTGTGATTCGAACATATGTTCGAATCTTTTTTCTATGATATTTGAAAGGGGAAGCACCATGGGAAAACAGAAAATGCTGATCACAGGCGGTCTGGCACTGGAGGGGGAAACCCGGGTCAGCGGCGGAAAAAACACGTCCGTGGCCGTGATTCCAGCCGTGCTCCTCACCGATGACGTCTGTACCATTGAGAACGTGCCGGACATTGAGGACGTGCACGCGCTGATCGACATTATCAAAAAGCTCGGGGCGAAGGTGCAATACGAACCGGGCAGGCGCCTGGTGATCGATCCCCGGGGCGTGGACAACTGGAAGGTGGACTACAGCGATTCCAAACGCCTGAGGGCAAGCTACTATTTTCTCGGCGCGCTTCTGGGACGCTTCGGAAAGGCGGATGTGGCCTATCCCGGCGGCTGCAAGATCGGCTCGCGCCCGGTGGACCAGCACCTGAAGGGCTTTGCTGCCCTGGGCGCGGAAACCGGGGAGCGCGGCGGCCGGATCGTGGCGGAATGCCAGGAGCTGGTGGGCGGCGACGTGTTCTTTGACATCATCACCGTGGGCGGCACCATCAACGTGATGCTGGCCGCGGCCCGGGCCAAGGGCACCACGGTCATCTACAACGCGGCCAAGGAGCCCCACATCGTGGACCTGGCCAACTTCCTGAACTCCATGGGCGCCAGGATCAAGGGCGCCGGCACGGACACCATCCGCATCCGGGGACAGGAAAAGCTGCACGGCACCACCTACGCGGTGATCCCGGACCAGATCGAGACGGGCACGCTCATGATCGCGGCGGCCGCCACCCACGGGGACGTGACCATCCGGGGCTGCATTCCCACCCATATGGAGGCCCTGACGGCCAAGCTCATGGAAATGGGCGTGAAGGTGACGGAAAACGATGACAGCATCCGGGTGCGGACGCTGGCGCTTCACCGCAGCGTGAACATCAAGACCAGCGTATATCCGGGCTTTCCCACAGACCTGCAGCAGCCCATGAGCGCGCTGCTGACCACGGCCAAGGGAACCAGCATGATCCAGGAGACCATCTTTGAGAACCGCTTCCGGCATCTGGATGAACTGGCCCGCATGGGCGCCCACGTGAAGGTGATGGACCGCACCGCCATTATTGAGGGCGTGCCCCAGATCTACGGCGCGCCGGTGACGGTGACGGATCTGCGCGCCGGCGCGGCCATGCTGGTGGCCGGCCTGATGGCCAAGGGCGTCACGGAGGTCTATGAGCTGAATTACATTGACCGGGGATATGACCATATTGAGGAAAAACTGCGCAGCCTTGGCGCGGATATTCACCGGGAAGACATGGATTAACGGGGCCGGAGGACCGCACTGAGATGATCAATCCTTTTGAGCCGCTGGGCATTTCTCCCACGCTTTCGGAGGATGAGGTGCGCAGGGCCTATCACGAAAAGGCCAGGCGGGTGCATCCCGACCAGTTCCCGGACGGTCCGGAGCAGGATGCGGCGACGCGGAAGATGATCCTGCTCAATCAGGCCTATGAGGAAGCCATGGCCCTGGTGAAGTCACGGTCCGTGAGCCCGTATCTGCTGACCCTGCCCTGTGAGGATGCGGTGGAACTGGCCAACCGTCTGCTGAAGCAGAACAGTCCGGACCGGGCGCTGCGCCAGCTGATGCGCGCCGAGAACCGGGACGCGTCCTGGTACGACGCCCAGGGACGGGTCATGATGGCGCTGGAACAGTACCGCACGGCGGAGGAATCCTTCCGGGAAGCCGTGCACCTGGATCCCGGGAACATTGCCTATCGGCGCGGCGCACTGGACGCGCATACCGAGGCAAGGAAAGCCGCATCCCTGAGAGGACGGGTGCGGAAACTTTTGCATATTCCCCAGAAACGCGAACATGAGAATTGAGGGATGGCATGGAACCCATATTCAGACCAGGATCTTTCCTGCTTCCGCAGGCAGAAAATTTACCGGGATGGCCGGTGATCGCCTGTGACCAGTTCACGTCCGACCGCGCCTTCTGGGCCCGGGCGGAGGAGACAGCCGGTCAGATGTCCGCTCTGCGCCTGATCCTTCCGGAAGTCTATCTGGAGGACGGGGACGTGAAGGAGCGGGTGGAGCGGATTCACGCGGAAATGGACCGGCTGGCGGAGCCCGGCATGCTCCGGGAGCTGGGGGAGGGCTTTGTGTACACGGAGCGCCAGGTGGAGCGCGGCGTGCGCCGCGGGCTCGTGGGGCTTGTGGACCTGGAAAGGTATGACATGGATGCCGCCCGGCTTCCCGTGGTCCGGCCGTCGGAAAAGACGGTGCCGGAGCGGATTCCGCCGAGAAAGCGGGTGCGTCAGGGCGCGGCCCTGGACCTGAGCCATGTGCTGCTGCTCATGGACGATGAGGAGGATATCCTGGGCCGGATCCGCACGGAGGACATGCCGTGCCTGTATGACATGGACCTGCCCATGGGCGGCGGCCATATACGGGGCTGGCTCATTCAGGGGGCGGCCATGGAGGAAATCCTGAAAGCTCTCCGGGCATATGAGGCGCGGAAGCTTTCCGGAAATACGCCTCTGGTGTATGCGGTGGGTGACGGGAACCATTCCCTGGCCACGGCAAGGGCCTGCTATGAGGAAGCCGTGAAAAGCGGTGCTCCGGAGGCGGAAAGGGAAAGACTGCGCTATGCCTGCGTGGAGCTCAATTCGGTCCGGGAACCCAGCATGGCCTTCGAGCCCATTCACCGTCTGCTCATGCAGTCGGACCCGGAGGAATTCCTGAGGGATCTGCAGGCGTCTGAGCTTGGAAGCGGGGGCAGCGGCGGCCGGAGCGTGCTCCGGGTGGTCCGGGACGGAGTCTGGCGGGAAATCCCGCTTTCGGTGCCGGAAGGAGCGCTGCTTGCCCGGGTGCAGATTTTCCTGGACGAGTGGCTGAAGACGCATCCGGGAAAGCTGGACTACATTCACGGGCTGGACAGCCTGGAAGCGCTGAGCCGGCAGGGAAATATGGGCCTTCAGATGCCCGGCATTTCCCGGGAAGGCTTCTTTGCCTCCCTGCAGCTGTCCGGCGTGTTTCCGCGCAAGACATTTTCCATCGGCCATGCCCTGGAAAAGCGCTATTATATGGAAGTCCGGCGCCTGAAACCATGAACGGATTTTTCACAGTTTGAAATACAATTGTCACAAATTAGGATTATTTGATTGACAACTTAACATTTTCGACATACAATAACCGTGGATGTTTCCCTGTCCATTTGGATGACGGACAGTGGATTCTGTATGAGGTGATTGTAATGACGAGAAATCGTGCGCTGGCCCTGGTGCTGTGCCTGGTCATGCTGGCAGGTCTTGTGCCTGTGTTTCCCGCTCTGGCTGCAGAGGGGTACGGCAAGACCACGGCCAGCGGTGTCCGGCTGAGGAAGACCGCGAGCACCAGTTCGGATTACTGGTTCCGGGTGCCTCTGGATTATGTATGCGTCTATACCGGCACGGTGGAGGCGGAAGGCGTGACCTGGTACCGGGTGGAAATGCCCGATCCGGAAGTAGAGGGAAGCCATGCCTATGTGGGATACCTGCATGGGGATTTTTACCGTCCCCTGACCAGCGAGGAGCTGACGGCGTGGAGTCAGAATCCGGTGAACGTGGTGAACAATGTCGCCGTGCCTGTGCAGAACTATTATGCCCCCGGCACGGCCACGGGCTCCATCACCAACGGCGGCGTCAATGTGCGTGAACTGCCCTCCACCCGCTCCGCGTCCCTGTTCAAGCTGGACAAGGGCGTGGTGGTGGAACTGCTCAGCATTCCCAGTGCCTCCGATACAGACCCCTGGTATCAGATCCGGTATGACAATCATGTCGGATATGTGCAGGGCCCGTTTATCCGCGTGGTGACCTACGGCAATCTGCAGGCGGCCACCGCGGCGCCTACGGCCACGCCGGCTCCGGGCGCTACGGCGAATACGCAGAACCGGGTGATCAGCTATGTGCGCCTGATTCTGACCAGCGCGCATCTGCGCACTGAACCCGGCGGAACGGTATGGGAGGACTGGGAGGAACAGGGCGGCCTCCTGCCGGTGCGGGGAGAAGCTGTGTTCCAGGGGGATCATTACTGGTATCCCGTGGTGTACAAGAACCGGGATCTGTATGTGCGCAGCGACTGCGTGGATCCAGTGTACACCGAGGGCGGAAGCGTTGTGACCCCGACACCCACGGCGCGCGCGGTGCTCGGACATGTCATCACCACCCAGAACAATGTCAACCTGCGCCTGTCGCCTAACGGCACAGTGATCGAGCAGATCCCGAACAACACGATCCTGCCCTATGTGGCCCAGCCCATGACATTGGACGGATATACCTGGTACTATGTGGAGAGCGGCAATGTGCACGGCTATGTGCGCAGCGACTGCGTATCCCTGTACGGGAGCTCCGTGACCAGCGGAACGGCCACGGCGACACCCACGCCCACGCCTGTCCGCCGCGGCACAGTCAGCAGCTACGGGTATGTGGAAACTATCAAGACCGGCGTGAACATGCGGTCCAAGCCCAACGGCAGCCGTATTGCGAAGATCGATATCAATATTGTGCTGGCCATGACCGGCAACCGGACGAGTTCCGGCGGATATGACTGGTATCCGGTGACCTATCAGGGACTGTACGGCTATGTGCGCGGCGACTGCGTGAAAATGTACACGGCGTCGGAAGCGGCTGCCTATGTGGCCAGGATGGGACTCAACGCCACACCGACCCCGGCCCTGAGCACCAATCACTATGTGCGCACGGCCATCGACGGCACCGTGCTCAGGAGCACAGCTTCCACGGACGGATCCATTCTTGCCACCGTGGGCAGCGGCGTTGTGCTCGCCTTTGATCAGACTGTTACGGGCAGCGGTGCCACCTGGTACCGCGTAATCTACAACAACCGTCAGCTGTTCGTGCTGAGCAGCAATGTGACGGAAATGACGGACGCGGAGTATCAGGCATACCTGGGCTCCAATCCTACGGCCACGCCGCAGACCACCCTGTACGCCGGATATGTGCGCACCACCAAGAGCGGCATCAATGTGCGCCAGACAGCCGGCGGACGGAACATTCTCGGCCGCATTGACAGCGGTCTGGTCCTGCCCTTTTCCGATATGGCCACCTATGGCGGTTACACCTGGTACCGCGTCAATTCGAGCGTCGGTCTCGGGTACATCCGAGGCGACTGCGTGAATGTGGTCAATGCGGACGGCAGTCCCACCGCGGCACCCACAGCGGCGGTCGTGACCACACAGGCTCCACAGTCCGGTCAGGTGGAAGCAAGCTATACCACCCTGAAGAAGGGTGACAAGGGCACCGCCGTGCAGAACATGGTGCAGGAGCTCATCAATCAGGGCTACTACACCGGCACGCTGACCAGCACCTTCTCGGATGCGGTGGAAGCGGCCGTGAAGGCCTTCCAGACCGCCAAGGGCATGACCGCTGACGGCGTGGCCGGCAGCGCAACCCAGCACGCGATCTTCGGCACCGTGCCTGTGGGCACCGGGAACACCACCGATCTGAACATGACCATCTATCCCGCGGAAAAGATCGACTGGTACACCGGCGGCATTCAGGAACTGATTCCGAGAGGATCCAACTTCAAGGTCTATGATGTGAAGACCGGCATTGTCTGGTGGGCACACCGCTGGGCCGGCGGCAAGCATGCGGACATCGAGCCGCTGACTGCGGCGGACACCGCACGCATCTGCCAGATCTATGGCGTGAGCAAGGCCAGTGAGATCAATGCCAAGCAGCACTGGCAGCGCAGGCCCTGCCTGATCACCATCGGCACCAGAACCTTCGCCTGCTCGCTCTATGGCGTGCCGCACAACCCGGAAGGGAACACCATCAAGGACAACGACATGAATGGTCAGATCTGTCTGCACTTCACCAACAGCCGTACACACGACAGTGACAAGGTGGACAGCTACCATACCGAGGCCATTCAGTACGCATGGGAGCATGCGCCGAACGGTCACAAGTAAATCAGGAAATGTGCCGGGCAGGAAGCTGCCCGGCTTTTTATGAGCCTTGTTTTCAGGCGGAAGGGAGAGGAATGTACATGACGCAGGCCGGAAATGGAAAAAGCATGAAAGCTCTTTTGTGCTGCGCGGGCTTTCTCTTCCTGTGGGAACTGGAGCATCTGATCAATTTCCTGGGCTCGGATGAAGTGCAGTGGTGGCTGGATGCGCTGATGCTCATGAGCGCCGGCGGCATGCTGCTTGCCGGCAATTGGCGCAGGCGCGCCTGGACCTGGCCGCTGCTGGCGGGACTGGGGTGGATCCTTGTCACGTCCCTGATCCGCGGCCAGATCGTGGTGGAGCGCACGCGCTTTGCGTTTATCCGCGGCGTTCTGTGCTTTCTCGTGCTCCCGCTTGCGGGCATATGCGGCACAAAGCAGGAGCGGATGCGCTTTCTGAAAATCATTCTGGGAGTCTGGACGGCTTTTTATACAGGCCTTTCGCTGCTTGGAATCTGGAGCGCCTTCAGCGGTGTCCGGATCCTGGACCTGTCCCGTACGCTGGAAATCTGCCTGCGGGAGGATGATCACCGCCTGAAGCTCATGGCCTATTCCACGGTGACGGCGGCAAACCTTACCATGAGCATTGCCATGGCTCTGGCGGGGCACATGCTCACAGAGCACAGGGCGGGGAAGGCGGCCTATCTGATTTCCCTTGTGCCCATGCTGATCTGTCTTTCCCTGAGCGGCGGGCGCACCGGATATGTGTGCACCGGTGCCGCCGTGGGCTATACCCTGGTCATGCATGCGCGTCCGGCCCTGAAAAAGCGGTATGGGAAACAGGCTGTACGCATCTGTCTTTCCCTTCTGATCTTCCTGCTGGCATGCGGCCTCGTGGTCATGGGTCTGCCCATGGTGACCCGGGGATTCAATGCGGTGCACGCCGGCGGGCTTGTGCCGCAGGCCCAGGCCGAGGAAGTCCTGGAAGAGGCGGAAGACAGTGCGCTGACGCTTGCCGAGGAACGGAATCTTTTCCATCAGGACGGACTTTCCGGACGTCCCATTGTCTGGAAGGCAGCGCTTGATGTGCTCAGAGGCAGGCCGTACCTGCTGCTCACGGGCACCAGTATTCCGGAAGTCATGGAGTATGTATTGCCCGTGACGTCGGGAGTGACCACGGAAGTCTATGATCATGTGCACTGCATGTATCTGCAGATCCTGCTGGAAACCGGGCTTCCGGGGCTGGGACTTGCGCTGGCGATGGTTTTCATGCTGCTGAAAAGGACGTGGCGGCTGATCTGGAGCGGGGATTTCCTTGCCATGCTGCCGCTCCCGGCGCTGGGACTTCTGCTGTATGAGACCGTGGACTGTGTGACCCGGCTGAACAAGGGGCTTGCCTGCATGCCGGTGCTGATGCTGTTCCTGGGCCTGACCATGGGCCTTACAGATGGGGAAGGAGAGGACGGGACATGTCCGGGATTCAGTTTCAGACGGTTCTTTTCCACAACCGCCCGGAAGCGCTGAAGCGCTCGGCCCGGAGTCTGTGCGCTTCCCTTGAGTATGCCCGCGGGCACGGGCAGAACCTGGCCCGGTGTGTGCTGCTCTGGGGAGATGCCTCTGAGAAACCGTGCATGACAGAGGCAGAACTGGAAAAGCTTCGCAGCGAATGCACGGGTCTTGATATTGAGTATGTATTGTTTGGCGAAAACACAGGCACGTCCCGGGGGCACAACCGGCTGCTTTCCATGGCCGGATGTGATCTGCTTGTCACCATGAACCCGGATGTGGTGGCGGCTCCGTCCTGCGTGTTCCATCTGCTGGAGGCGTTTGTGGAGGAAAAAACCGGCATGGCGGAGGCAAGGCAGACGCCGCTTGAGCATCCCAAGGCCTATGATCCCGCGACACGGACCATTTCCTGGGCGAGCGGGGCCTTTTCCATGATCCGGCGGGCCTGCTTTGAGGAAATCGGCGGGTATGATGAGCATTTCTTTCTCTACTGCGATGATGTGGATCTGAGCTGGCGCGCAAGACTCAGGGGCTGGAACCTGGTCTATGTGCCGGAGGCAGTGGTGTATCACGGGAAAAGCCTGTCCGGGGACGGCGGCATGCAGCCCACGGATGCGGACCTGCGGTATTCTCCGGAGGCCGAGATGATGCTGATGTACCGTTACGGCTGGACGGCGGAACTGGAGGAAAAAAAGCGGCAGCTTGCTCAGTCGCCGCTGCCTCTGGAGCGGGAGGCGCTTGCGGCGTTTGAAGAGCGTGAGCGCTGCGGAGGACTCCCTGATCCCTTGGACCCGGAACACAAGGTATCGCATTTTCCGCTGTATGCAGGGGACATGTCCAGATTCCGGCCTGAGGACGGCTGGAATGCAGACGTTGTCATGACGGAGATGAAGCATCTGTGGACGTGAACAGGTGTGAAGAAACGGAAACGTGCTGTGCAGGGCCGGTACAGCAAAGGCGCAGGAATGGATCAGCATGTTTCAGGCTTATCAGGAATCATATGATTATTTCAGGCTGGATCGCTTCATGGAAGACTGACAGAAGAGAGGTGAGCCCGTGGACAAGAGTGTAGTGAGTGCAGCGGAAGTGCTGCTGCGCCGGTATGGCGCGGTGTCATGGAAACAATCTGCGGGCACTTCTGATCATGGACCGGCGGAGAACTGGCTGATACTGGCAGAAGAGGCAGATATCGCACAGCAGGTACAGGCCTGTGGAGAGGCACGTCTGATCTGCGTGGTTACCGGAAATGCCGGCAATGCGGAACTGGTCAGAGCCATGCTTGGCGGGGACAGCCGTGAAATACGCAGGGCATGCGGGAACCCGGTCTATACATCCGGTGATCTGGACAGGTGCATGGAAGAGCTGGGGTTTGGATTTCTGGATTCGGCAGAATGCCCGGAAAAGACAGATCATGTCTGCGAAGGTGCACTCCTGGACCGCGAACTGGATCAGGTGCTTGCCGCGCACGGCCGGGACAGGTTCCTGATCCGGCTGTATGAAAAGCGGGAAGTCTCAGGCGGTGTACAGCCGTTCCTGAGCGTGATCATCCGGACACAGGGAAGGCGCATGGAAGCGCTGGAAGAGGCGCTTCTGTGCCTTGCGGGGCAGTCGGATCAGGACTTTGAAGTGCTGCTTATGCTTCACAGGGTGGAAAAGGCGGCAGAGACCGCCGTGCGTTCCCTTGTGGACAGCCAGACCTTGGAAATGCGCCGGAAGATCCGGATCATCCCCGTGGAGCGCGCCGGGAGATGCGCTCCGGTGAACGAGGGCATCCGTCTGAGCCGCGGACAGTATTATTCCGTGTTTGACGATGACGATCTTCTTCTGCCGGAATGGGTGGAGCATTTCCGTACCGGAAGCCGGACTTTTCCGGGCAGTGTGATTCACCAGTATGCCGTGAGCCAGGAATGGGAGAGTCTTCCCTCGGGCAGCGGGCAGATGCTGCGTGCGGTGAGCGGGCTGAACAATCAGTTCTGCAAGCCGTTTGATATGATGCTTCAGGCGCGGGCCAACAGCTGTCCGCTGATGACGCTCGCATTCCCGTCCAGGCTCCGGAATCTTGAGATCTTCTTTGACGAGTCCCTGGACGTGTGTGAAGACTGGGAATATCTGATGCGCACGTCTGCTTTCCTGGGCGTACAGGATGTGAAGGAACCTGGGGCGATTTACCGGATGTGGAAAAATGCCGGAAATTCGCACACGGTGCATGACGAGCAGTTCTGGCGCAGCACGGAGGAAAAAATCCGGTCCAGGCACGACGCGCGCCCGCTGATGATGGGCGAGGGAAGCGTGGCGGAGTTTGTAAGGATTGACCGGCTGAAGGATGCAGCCCGGTATGTGTTTGAGCCGGTGCTCTATCCGGACCGTGGCAGCGGATTCAGGGAAGAGGAAGCGGATCACAGGCGCCTGGCCATGTATCTGGATGATTTTTCCCTTGTCTATGATGTGGACAATGTCCGGCGCGTGCGCTGGGATCCGGTGCCCGCGGACACCGTGGCGGTGAAGGAACTGAAGCTGGAAGCCGTGGACGCTGATGGACAGGTGCGGGAAGCCGAAGTGGAATGGACGAATGCGCGCCTGTTCCCGGGATTCTGGTTCTTTGACCTGCCGGACCCGCAGATGATTATGAAGCTTCCTGAGCATACGAAGCAGCTGCGGATTTCGGGAAGGCTGCAGCATCATTTCACCGGAAGCGACATGACGGTCATGCGGGGAAGGTTCGGGGCGACAGCCATCAGGCATAAGCTGAAAGTACGTCTTCATGCGCTGAAGATGCGGCTGTGCCGCTGAGCGGAAGACAAAGGATGTGTGGTTTTGAAAGAGGATAAGGTTTTCTGGAAGCGCTTTGCGCTGTGCGTCTTTGCGTTCGCGGTTCTGGCCGTCCTGACCTATCTGGTGGCCGGGAATGACTGGAAGACGGAGCAGGTGGAGACCGGCAGCGTATCGCGTTCTGTCATGCTCTATACGGATCAGCCGGTTTTGCAGGTGGACCAGACCGTGCAGTCTCCGGTGGATGAGATTCATGAAGTCCGGCTGGACGTGGATGTACAGAATCCTGAAAAGGCTGTGATCGAGCTCATGCTCACCGCCGGAAACGGAGAGACCGGGCATGGCAGCGGTACGGTGCAGGCCCTGGAGGGTTCCGGGTTTGTAAGCATCCGGCTGGACGAGCCGGTGCGGCATGTGCGGGGCGAGGAAGTCACGCTGCATGTGCGTGCCGAGGGCGTGGTGCTCTGGTCGGGAAGCACCGTGAGCAACGGAAGGTTTGATATTCCCGTGCCCACGGAGGGCACGCTGGTGCATATGGGCAGTGAGATTCCGGGCACCCTGGTGTTCGCGCTGGGCGGGATCAATCACCTGAGTGCCTACCGCGTGTACTGGCCCGCGGTCATCTGTGCCGGCGCTGTGCTGGCCGGGCTTGCCATATATGTGCATGTCTGCATGCGTCAGGGAAAGGAAAACATGCTCACCGTGGTGCTGGCCATGGTGCGCAAGTACCGGTTCCTGCTCAAGACACTGGTGAAGCGGGACTTCAAGATCAAGTACAAGGGTTCCGTCCTGGGCGTCATCTGGAGCTTTCTGAACCCGCTGGTGATGATGCTGGTGTATTTCTTTGTATTCTCCACCATCTTCCGCTCCAATACGCCGAACTTCGCGGTATACCTCATGACCGGCGTGGTCATGTACAACTACTGCTCGGACGCCACCACACTGGGCATGCAGGCCATTGTGGGTAATGCGGGCCTGATCACCAAGGTGTACCTGCCCAAGTATATCTATCCTCTGTCCAAGACGATTTCCTCGTCCATCAATCTGGTGATTTCCACGGTGGCGCTGTTCGTGGTCATGACCTTTACCGGCGCGCCGGTGCTGGAAAGCCTGATGCGCCTGCCGATCCTGATTTTCCTGGAAATATTGCTGCTCATGTTCTGCTCAGGTCTGGGCATGCTCCTGTCCTGCTGTCTTGTGTTTTTCCGGGACATCCAGTTTCTGTGGAGCGTGTTCCTGACGATCTGGAACTTTGTGACCCCGATCTTCTATACCGAGAGCATTATTCCGGAGCGCTTCCTGGGCATTTATCACCTCAATCCGCTCTATCACTTTGTCACGGCGGCCAGAAGCATCACGCTGCAGGGCAGGGCGCCTATGCCGGCGGAGCTGCTCTGGTGCACCGTGGCGGCTGTGGCCTCCCTTGGCATCGGGGCCTGGGTGTTCCGCAGGCATCAGGACCGCTTTGTCCTGTATCTGTAAGGAGGGAAGAACATGGGAGAAATTATCCGGGCGGATCATATCTGCATGAACTTCCACCTCAATCAGAGCAAGACCACTTCGCTGAAGGAGTTTTTCGTCAAAAAGGTCAAGCATCAGCTGGAATACCAGGATTTCTATGCGCTCAGGGACGTGTCCTTTTCCATTGAGCGCGGGGAAGTGATTGGGCTTGTCGGGCGTAACGGCTCGGGCAAGAGCACCACGCTGAAGGTGATTTCCGGGATTTACAAGCCCACCTCGGGCACCATCCGCACCGCGGGCACCATTGCCCCGATGCTGGAGCTGGGCAGCGGGTTTGACTTTGAGCTCAGCGGTCGGGAAAACATTTTTCTCAACGGCGCCATTCTCGGGTTTGACGAGCACACGCTGGTGAGCAAGTATGATGAGATCGTGGCCTTTTCCGAGCTGGACCAGTTCCTGGACCGGCCCATCAAGACCTATTCCTCCGGCATGCTGATGCGTCTTGCCTTTTCCATCGCCACCCTGGTGGAGCCGGAAATCCTGATCGTGGATGAGATCCTGGCGGTGGGCGATGAGGCGTTTCAGCGCAAGAGCCGCAACCGCATGATGGAAATGATGCATGACGGGACTACGGTGATCATGGTGAGCCATGACATTGACACCATCCGCTCCCTGTGCAGCCGCGTGATCTGGCTGGACCATGGACAGGTCCGGGAGGAGGGCGACGTACAGGAAGTCTGCGACCATTATCATGAGTATATGAACAGCAACTGAACGGTGTTGGCGGATA